>VGOE01000159.1 GCA_016876035.1 Chloroflexota bacterium | reverse complement strand
CAGGCCGACAATGCCAGCGTCGGTGTGCACCTTGCAGAAAAGGTAGCGGTCAACGAAGATGGCTTCGACTTTGGTGATTTTCACAGGTGTCCTCCTCGTATACTCGGGCTGCGCGGCTCAGCCGCAACTAGGCGGAGTGTACTCTAAGCAGGGACGAGAGGCAAGACGGTGCCCGCTAGCAGACCCGGGGCGTTTTCGTTGTCATTCTGAGCCACGTCCTGAACGAAGCGAAGGGGAGATGAGGGAGCCGAGGGTCTCCCAAGGCGAGGAGCGAGGGATCGCCTTCGGGCAGGAAACCTGGGTCTTGCGGGGACCCACTTTGTTGTAGCCCTTGTCATCGGAAGCGGCGGTATCGCAACTTGTAGGCGGGCGGAAGGGGATAGCAGGGCCAGAGTTTGTCCATTACCCAACGCACGACCTCCTTCCCAGCCCGCATGGCCGCCTCCACCTCCATCAGGAACAACTGCAACGCCAAGAAGAAGACGCTGGGCTTGCCCCAATGGCTGACTCTGGCTTGGTATTCCGGTCGATTCAGTTTGATCCCGACGAGGCACAGAAACCAGTAGAGTAGAGCCAGGGTTCGGATCAGCACTTGGGCTCGCTCCGGTGATTCTACCTTCAGCGTCCCCTCCAGCTTCAGATGATGCTTCCAGTCTCGAAAGCCGTGCTCAATCTTCATCCGCTTGCGGTACAGCCTATGGGTTAGTTGGGCTTCACCCAGGCTGGTGGCGATGAACCAGGGCTCCTTCTGACCCCTTTCCCACACTGCCAGAGTGTTGACTACCTCTCGCGCCTGCTTGCCAAGCCGGGCCTGGGTAAGCCACAACCGCCGGCCCCCGGGCTTAATCGGCAACTTCCCCAGCGGTCCCCGATAGTCCTGGTGCTCTATCCAGGTCTCGGCGTCTACTCGGATGGCAAATCCGGCTTTGATGGAGCGTAAGAACCGGAAGAACTGGGCACTAGCGAATTCTCGGTCAGCTATGATGACGGCTTCGATGCCTTCCGCCAGCATCTGTCTGATGCCTTGCACCAGTTTCTGCACTATCTCGTTCTGGCTGAGGTCCTCCTCTCCCTCCAGGTTGCGTCGAAAAGCGCGTACCGCCACGGGTAAGGCCCGGCCGGAGCGGGGAATAGCAGCGACGACCGTAGTGTACTTGCCGAAGTAGGTGGGATCGAGGAGGATGGGCAAGAGCAGCCCAGGGCTCTGGCAGACGATGTTGCCCAGTCTAAGCAGATAGCCGAAGACGGAGACGAAGTCCAGGCGGGGGTTGTCCAAAAAGCGACGCAGACGCTTGCGTTGGTGAAAAAGCACATGCTTGGGATGTTTGACCCGAGGCTCTGTAGGAGGAGGGTAGGCTCGGGCCAATTCTGCCAGAGATAGACTACGGCGATGGTAGAGAGCGTACGAAAGGCGGGCGAGGTTGTCGAGTTGGGTCTTGCGCCAGGAAGGCGCCAGCTGCTTGAGGAACGAACCCAATAGAGGATACACTGTCATCAGACGGCCTCCGGAGATCGTGTTTGCTTCCCCAGCTACATTATCTCCGTTTGGCCGTCTCTTTTCATCCACAAGTGCCCCGACTCACCATCAGTACGGGAAAGTGGGTCCCCGCAAGTGTCTACACACTCTTGACAACCGCTGGGCCCGCGCCTAGCATTGCGTTCAAATCTCAG
>VGOE01000158.1 GCA_016876035.1 Chloroflexota bacterium | reverse complement strand
ATTTTCAGGGAAGATGTCGTGCAACACCCTGTGCCCACAGATGCCGATGAAAAATGATAGAACTTCCGAACGGGTAGTTCTATAGCTATGTTTGGATGACCTGGCTCCGGTGGCTGGACTCGAACCAGCGACCAAGCGGTTAACAGCCGCCCGCTCTACCGCTGAGCTACACCGGAGCGCTTATCAACTTGTTCTGGCGTTCAGCAGTCATTGGCTGCCGAGCCTGGATTCGAACCAGGGCTTAGGGATCCAAAGTCCCCCGTGCTACCGCTACACAACTCGGCATCATAGACTGCCATCCCACCAGTATCTCAGCTTGCCAAGTCCAGTCCCAGGCCCCGAGACAAGGATAAAAAGTCTAATCCCTGCTCCAGGGCCTTGTCCAATTTCTCTAGCTTGCCCTGCTGACGGAATCTGGCCTGGACAAAGGCTTGCTCCACCCCTGCCACCGTAGAAAGCGTGTCCTTCTCTGTTAACAGTACAGGTACGCCATTTTCCTCGGCCCAGGTCAGCATCTGTCCTGCTGGTTCTACGCCTCCAGTGAGGATCAGACACCTGGTCGAAGTGGCCAGCGCCGCTAGCTGCATATCGGGACGCTCGCCCCGGACTATCGCCGCCTTGTTGTCTTTGCGGCTGAAATAGTCAGCGCCCGAATCTGGAGTCATAGCGCCAATCATCAGGTTTTCCACTACCTCTGTCATCCGCTCCTGGCAGCAAAGCGTTCTTGCTTGGAGAGCCTCGGCAATCTCGGCTACACTGACACCCATCAGGGTCCTGTCTTCAGGCAATATCCCCAGTACCCTAATCTTTTCCCTGCTGAGCTGCGAAATAGCCTCACCGCGCATCACATCCACCTTCTTTTGCGGCACTTGGCTGATCACCAGCCCCAAAAAGCGTTGACCAAACGTCTTCGCCGCTGAGACCAGGTTCTGCCAGGGCAAGTTGTTCCGGTATGCCACGACCATCATCACCCTGGCATCCACCGCCTCCGCTATCCGGTAGGAAGCCTCGGCCAGTTCCGCGTCTGTACTTAACCCGGCCAGCCCCTCTAGGAGGACTGCGTCTCTTCCTGCTGCTATACGGTCGTACGCCTGCTTTATCTTGTCGCCCAGGATACCGCCATTCATAGCAGCTTTGATCTCCTGTTGCCTGAGGTACAGAGGTGTAAGGGACGCTGCAGGCTCCTCCATTCCCAGGGCCTGCATTACGAACCTGGCATCTCCATTCTTCCCTTCGGTGAGGATCGGTTTGAGATAAGTTACCTTCCTACCGCTTCGCTGTAACCACCTACCAATGCCGACGCATAGGGCGGTCTTCCCGGCTCCCTCTGTCCAAGCGGTCACGTACAAGGCTGTCATCGAATTTTTGAGCGCGCCCGAGTCTGGCATTCCCCATTATACAATAAGTGCCGCCTGGGCTGCACTGGCACTCCCGGCACCCCCTCTGATTGATGGGGAAAAAGGCGTAAGGTGGATAATCTCCTTGATGGCTGCACCAATAAGTGGCGCTATGACGGAGAATTCATGAAGATGGATAATGCCCTCAGGCGATGGAAGGAGACCGTCTCTAGTCGCTTCAACGACGAGCCTTTCCCGAAGGCATCCAGACGGCTTCTCCGGGCGCTTGATTGTCGGCGGAACACGTCACAGGCGAGGGTCACTCCAGGTAGGTCTTGATGTATTTCTCCATCAGGCGTGTCGGTTTCCACCACTTCTTCAGGCCGATGTCCTCGGCCACTTTGTTGGCCGCGATATAGCCAGGCCCACCGGTCACCATGCCTCCAGGATAGGTCGAGGCGCCACACAGGTAGAGGCCTTCGATCGGTG
>VGOE01000157.1 GCA_016876035.1 Chloroflexota bacterium | reverse complement strand
GTCGTCCACTCGTTCGTTGATTACGGTAAGCTGCTCATTCATACGGAGAGCTTACCACAATTCTCCAAACTTGTCTAGATTTGAGCGAACCAAGGGTATACTGCTTGATTATCTGACAATTGCGCCATCATCTTGCTGATGAACCAGGAGCCGTTTGCTGTCAGGCGTAGGCATCCACCTCCAGGATCATTTCCGATCAGGGCTGATTCTCGCCAGCGATGAAACAACTCTGCCGCATAGTCCTTGCCTAACAGGTCTGCAAACAAATCAGGGTGCAGGCTTGCCGACATGAGGTCTACCTCTAACGGGTGTAGACGATTCTCCGGTGTGTTCCTTCGCAGTCCCCCCTGTAGACCAGGAAAGGTCTCATTGACGCTCTGGCAGTAGAATTTGTATTCCGGGTGACGGTAGTGGTAATCACCAAACACGCCGTCGGCGATGGTTCCTAAAGCCAAGCAGTCTTCTCCACGCTGGGGGAAAGTAAAATACAGGTCCGTGTCTCTCTCGCGGGCAAAATGGTTGAACGCAATTTTCTTGTAGCCCAGGGAATCGAGCCGGCGCGAGGCCGCTTGAAACAGCAAGTAATTGGCCGGGCGTTCCCGATCTACCAGGCCGTGCCGCTGGGCAAACTGGCGGTTGTGCGAGGACAATTGCAGCTCGTACAGTGAAAAGCCATCCACCTCGGCCGCCACCAGGGATTGAATATCGTTCAACAAACCTTCTAGAGATTGTTCAGGCAGGCCATAGATCAGGTCCACGCTGACGACCCAGCCCATAGCCACCGCCCTGGAAATTTTCTCCAGTACGATGACCGCTGGCTCTCGCCGATTGATAAGCTGGCGAACGTTGTCCTCGAGGCTTTGCACGCCAATGTGAAGTCGGGTGAAACCCAATTTCTCAAGCAAAGCAAACATGCTGTCGGTGAGCTCAGATGTGGTGGACTCGAGTGCCCACTCCGTCTGTGGTCCTGTGCAAAAATGCTCACAACAACTGTGCATCAGGCAACTGAATGAATCTTCCCCTAAGAACGTGGGTGTGCCCCCTCCCAAGTGGACTGTGGACACTGACCGGTGCGCCAGAGTGCCCAAGTGACTCCACAAGCGCATCTCCTGATTCAGCAGGGCTATGTACGCCTCGACATGCCTTGCCTGATGCTGGCCTAACTTGAAAGAGTAACAATCACAAAAGCTGCACTTGCTCACGCAAAATGGGATGTGGATGTAAATACAAAATGGCCGTGCAAGGTCGATGCGGCTTACGTCCCGGCCAAGTATCGCCCAGGCTTGCCTTCCATTTTCGGTGAAACCTCGCCTGGCCCACACCGGCAAAGGCAACCGGCGGTCGTTGATTTGATACGACGGTTTGAGGGCTAGCCATTCCTGCCGGATTGCCTCCACATCAATATCAGACGGGGCCGAGCGAAAGAACTGGTCAAAGAATTGTTGTTCCATGGACATTCTCTCTATTTCCTTCCGTCTTTTCCATCGCCGCGGACCACAGGCCCTCGGCAGTTTCCCTCAGGGTCACGTAAGTTAGCGCCTTCTGCACCCGGCAGCGAAAGCCTGGCTCCGATGAATGACTGAAGCCGTGGGCCTTGTCGTCAAGAGGGCATCGGTCAGGGCATGCCCTGGCGCAGTGGTAGCGATTGAAGCAGTTCACGCATTCGGGAGGGATAACGTCCAGTCGTCGACACAGTTCTTGTACGCGGAGGTGATCAATCTCAAATCGCCCGTTTGCGCGGTTCAGCGCGCCGATCACCGCTCCTTTTTCCGCGACGTGAGCAGCGTCGGTAACCTTAAAGCAAGCAGTGGCCACATCGCCCGGCACGAGGTTGAGCACATGGCGAAAGACGTGACAATACGGCCCATG
>VGOE01000156.1 GCA_016876035.1 Chloroflexota bacterium | reverse complement strand
CTGACCTCGGGGTGGTAGATTCATTAATTGGTGGTGCCGTCGGCTGTGCCATACTGCTGGTGCCCTATCTGATCTATCCCAAAGGGATAGGATTTGGAGATATTAAGCTGGCGCTGATGGTAGGACTAATGACCGGATACCCGAACGCGGTGGTCGCCATGGTCCTGGCTATTTTTGCAGGTGGACTGGCGGGCATCATCCTCCTGGCTGTTCGCCTAAAGGGACTGAAGGGAGGCGTTCCCTTTGGCACCTTCCTCGCTGTGGCGGCAATGGCGACATTATTTTGGGGAGACACTATTCGCGAATGGTATGTAGACCGTTTCTGGGGGTGACCGCTATAACCGGCACAGGCGGGGTGATAGAGGTTTTGGAGGCATTGAAAAGGGGGTAACCATGGCCAGAGTATCGCTGAGGTGGCTAGGTCACGCGGCATTTGTCATCACTTCTCCTAAGGGGAAGACTGTCTTCATTGACCCGTGGATCACCGACAACCCATCGTGTCCTATCAAAGTCGAGGATATCGAGGCTGCTGATATCATCCTGGTGAGCCATGACCATTTCGACCACACGGGGAGTGCGGGTGAGATAATCAGGAAGACAGGTGCCCTCCTGGTAGCGGCCCCAGAGACTGCGGCCAGGTTCCAGTGCGACACAGGGATTGCCAGCGAGAACGTGGCCTTTGGTGGCTTCGGGATGAACATCGGGGGCAGCATCGAGGTGAAGGGGATTACCATAACGATGACCGAGGCATTCCACTCCTCTCAGACGGCGTGTCCGGTGGGATACGTAATCAGGCTGGAGAATGGTGTCACTCTTTACCACGCCGGCGATACCGGCATCTTTGAGTCAATGAGGCTCCTGGGGCAGCTATATCCGCTTGATGTGGCTCTCCTTCCCATAGGCGGGGCATTCACTATGGATGCGTATCAAGCATCGAAGGCGCTGACTCTGCTAAAGCCGAAAAGGGCTATCCCAATGCATTATGGGACATTCCCTGTGCTTGAACAGGATGCCCACCGCTTTGTTGAACTGGCGAGACAAGAAGCTCCGGAGGTGCAAGTAATTGTTCTGAAACCCGGGCAAGAGTATGTCCTGGAATAAGCCTGCGCCTAAGGCATTCGCGCCTTGGAATCCTGTTGCTCCGCCCACCTCGGCACTTTCGGAAAGCCGATCTATATGCTGGCGGCTAACCTTGCTGCTTGATATGACACTTCGGACGCATCCCGCGGCCTGACGCAATCGCCCACCATATACACCTCAGGAACGAGACTCTGGAGTTCTTGGGCCAAGTTGTTGACTGAGCGCATGCCGACCGCCAGGATCACTGTGTCAGCCGGCAATGAGAAGATCTCGTCTACCATGCGGAAGATGACAGACTTGTCGGTGATTTCCAGAACGGTGGCATTCAGGTAAAGGGGAACATGCAGCCCGATGAGCCTGTCTGCCAAGGTCTTGAAGGTGAATTCCTCCAGCTTCACTCCGTCCTGGCCTAGACCTGCCCTGGTGACCAGACTGACGTCCCTGCCTTGCTCCCTCAACCATATAGCTACTTCCATGCCGATGAACCGCCCTCCCACCACCACCACCCTGCCCTTCACCTCAATTTTTCCTTCTATGACATCATGTCCCTGAACCACATGCTTCCCAGTAGCACCAGGCACGTTTAGCCCTAGGGGAACAGCACCAGTGGCTACCACCACCACATCGGGCTTAGCTTCCAGTACCTTGTCCCTGGTGATCTCTGTACCCAGTGTGACCGCGACTCTGTGCTTGTCCAGAGAGCGTTTCAGGTAGTCTGTCAAAGTAGCATAACCTTGCTTCCCTGGCGTGGCACAAGCTACATTCCACTGCCCACCGAGCTGGGTTCTTCTCA
>VGOE01000155.1 GCA_016876035.1 Chloroflexota bacterium | reverse complement strand
GATCCAGCAGGTTCTTGGGCTTGCTCTGTTTCTTCCGCCCTCGTTTCTTCGGCACGGCTTCCGCCGGAGGTGGATTGGCCAGGTATCCTTCCTCCAGCAGCCGCTCATAGCGGGTCTCAAAATCGGCCAGTTGGGCCTGGGTCAACACCTGTTGCCCTGTCTGTTGAGCCATCTCGACGGCATCCTTGATCTCGACCAGCAGCCGCACCAAGCCTTCCGCCCAGTTCTGCCCATACTGCTCGTAGACGAACCACAACTCTCGCAGATGGTGAGCATTGCACAAACCATGTGCTACACCTGGAAACTGGAAGTAGGAGCGGTATCCATCGTGGATGGCTTTGCCTTCTCGCAGCGGGAAGATGCCGATCTCCTCCAAGGCTTTCGAGCCCCGCTTATCGTGAGCTTGCAGATGAGTGACGGTTTCCGTGCTCGACACGTGGGTCCAGCACAGCTTCCCGTCCACCCGCATCCCCGTCTCATCGAAGTGCACCGGGTCTGGCGTGTGGATCAAGTGCTCTTTCGCTGCAGCCTGGACGGGCGCTACCTGCTCTGCCATCTCCTGACAGGCAGCGAGAATCGTCGCATCGGCCGGTGGATGACCATACAGGTCAGCAAAGATCTCGCCTGTGCGCTCCAGGGGGATGAAGTGGTTCTGGTTCAAGTACACCGCTTGCGCCCTGATCGTCGGTCCGTACTGCACGGGCTGAGTCACTCCTGCCGGAAAGGCGGCCGTGTTCATCTGGCCGCAGTGGGGACACTGCTTCACCTCAGCGCGATGTTCTGTTACTTCGACCCGCACCAGTGGCAGATCGAACGCCTGGCGCTTCTCATACCCGCTGGCTGCCACTTCATCCAGGGAAGCCTGACAATGGGTGCACCGCTGTACCGGATGTACCTGCACATGATCGGGATGCTCTACCGTCTTCAGGGTATGCCCTTGGTGCCCGGGTTGACCGCCGCGCTGCTTACCGCTGGGCTTACGCAGGCTCTGAGGACGGGGCTTCGCCAGTCCGTCACTGGATGGCGGCTTACTGCTGTTACGACTGTTCTGGACCACTTGATCTTCCAGCGCCTGAACTCTTACCGCCAGCTGACGAGTCGTCTCCCGTAACCCAGCGAACAGGGTCATCACTGCCTCTTCGCCTTGGCGATAAGCAGCACGGACTTCGTCGTCAGTAGGTAGGGGTAGAGATTCAAAGGGTGTCATAGAAGCTATTGTAGCTGACTTCCATCAGATTGCCGCTAGAGAAGTGCTAGAAACGTGTCAGAATCCTCACCGGGCCTGAGCAGTTACCTTTTTACTTGCTTTTCATACGCCCTTTACCCATAGTTTATTCACTGAGGAGTTCGCTGAGGTATAATGGAGTTGTACGACAGTCTACCGTTCTTTCAGCACTGGCTGGACTGAAATACCTGGTTAGGAAGGCCTGCAAATGCCAAACCTCAAATCCTGGGCTATCGGCGATGTTACCATTGTTACTGGTGTAGGTAGACAGATGAAACATGTAAAGCTCATCATGCAAGTGATTCTCGTGGGGATGCTGATCCTGACAGGGCTCCCCACAGCAATCCCCACTGCCTCGCTAACGGCATCGGTGCCTACTTCAGAGGAGATCACGACCAACGAGGGCGAGAATCCCCGGGAACTAGCCAAGCCTACTGCAAGAAGAGAGAGAATAGGTTTCAGTCATGACACAATCACTACGGTGAATGCAGACGCGCTTGACTCAGGCTGGCCCATGGCAGGGGCGAACCCGCAACGAACGAGCTGGGTGCCGGAGGAGGTTCGAGGCCAGCTGAGCCCGGTCTGGCATCGTGCTATAGAGCCTTACATCAGCCAGAACGTGCAGATCATTGCCGCGAATGGCCTCCTCCACATTTCCACCGCACGGGGATTGTATGCCCTGGATGCGGCCAACGGCCATACGGTGTGGGTCTACCCCACCGAACTGCCCCTAGGCCACTCACCGACCTACCATGAAGGCGTTCTCTACGTCG
>VGOE01000154.1 GCA_016876035.1 Chloroflexota bacterium | reverse complement strand
CCAGTTTGCTATCTCCCAAGGATGGAGCTAAGACCAGGGATAGCACCCCGGAGTTCAAATGGTCGGCAGTCACTGATCCCAGTGGAGTGACCTATGTCCTTCAGATAGCGGACAAAGAGGACTTCAGTTCCCTCGAGTTACAGATAAGCGGTATCGTTGGCACGAGCTATACCGTGACCGAGAAGCTGAAGAGCGGGAAGCACTACTGGCGGGTGAAAGCGGTGGATGGGGCGGGGAATACCGCCGGCTGGACAGGCGCCTTTAGCTTTGTTGAGAAAAAGGGTGAGGCTGGTTCTTGTGGCTGCGGCTCAGGGGCAAGAACCTCGACCAGTGAGCTCTGGGTTGGCTTGGGGATAATTGGTTTTTGGTGGGGCACTGGTCTCTACCTTTTGAGCAGAGCTAAGAAGCGCAGGGACACGAGAAACTAATCAGTTGCCTATAGTCCCAGTTCTCTTAGATTGCCTGCTTTCCTCTTGCCAGCGAGGCTAATGATATGTATCAGCCTCTGATAATTGGGTTTTGGCTATTTCGATCCACTGCAGATATTCGGTCACCACTCCTGCTGCGTGTGAGGCCTCATAGTCTACCTCGTAGGGTTCGCCCACAAAGATATGACCGAATTCTTCAGCTTCTCCTTCCTCAGGTTCTGAGGTACTAAGGAATTTCTTACGGGCATCGACAATCCCTAGATCAAAAGGCAGGGTGAAATATAGGTCAGCGATCACCTTGTCTATTCCGAGGCTATACAAGGCGTCCCAGTCAGCCCCGCCATTTCCACGGTACTTACTGGCAGGTAGCAAGTTGAGCAAGTTTCTAATGCTGAAGTTCCCCTGCCTGGCACAAATCTTAAAAGGGGTTATGGTGATCAAGTAGTCGCAATACAGAAGCACATTGGGCAGCCAAAAAGTGGACATAGCAAGGGGACGAGGCAGGGGGTTCTCCACTTCCACGAAAACGGAATCCTTTACATCCAATGTCAGCACCCTGGGGAAGTCATAACTCAGGGCCCGGTAAACAGGCTTCATCGGCTCCTGGTGAGGATGCCCCTCAAGGAGGATGATATCGGCCTCGCTCACTTTTCTGATAGCCGTGATCACCTTCTCCAGGATTTCCCTGCTGGTGCTCACGGGGTAAGGCAGAGGGTAACAAGCGCAGGGCTTGATAAGAATCCGTCTGGCCCATCTAACGCGCGGCTGCGGTTCAAAAGTGAAATAGTCAGCGTCAAAGATCAATTCTGTCCTTTCTGTATGGAAATTCGCAGGCTGGTTACCTCCTCAACATCACTCAGAGATGAGACCATGCCGAGCAAGGTGTTGCCGATGATGCGCTTCACAAAGGGGTTAAGACTTATCGGAGTACCGTTAACAGTGAGAAGAATGTCGTCAGTCCGGCGCTTTGCAAGGGATTTCTTTTCTATCAGGTCAGCCAGCGCCTCCACTTCACCCGGCGAGAACTGAGGGACAGCGATGTCCAGGCGCTCGTCGGTAACCAGAGCCAGAAGTTCCTCTGGCGAAGTGAGCAGGCCGCCTAATTCTCTGCGGTGCACCTCGATCTTCGGCAGGCTACTATTCTTGAATCCCTCGATGAGGATCAGATCAAACCCTTCACCTACGAGGTGCAACAATTCCTCCAGCGTAGTTTCACGCTTCACCGGCCTAATGAGCGCCAGTTCTCTAGGTGAACTCAGCACTACGGTATCGCTGCCAGCCTTAGCCAAACGCCAGCTATCCTTGCCCGGGCGGTCAAGGTCAAAGTCAGAGGCAACGTGCTTTATTGTAGCCAGATTACAGCCCCGCCGCTTCAGCTCCCCAACCAGCTTTTCTAAGAGTGTTGTCTTGCCAGCATTAGACCTGCCTACAACCGAAATGGCAAAGGGCAATCTATAACCTCCATATTACTATTGTACCACCCCAGTCAAGCCGAAAGGCCATAATCCGTGAGTGGTACAGGTCGGGGGGGGTGCGAGAGCAGTTTTGCCACCTCTCGTGCCGCTCTTTGTGTCCAGAGCAAGCCACAGACGACCCGCCGCGGGG
>VGOE01000153.1 GCA_016876035.1 Chloroflexota bacterium | reverse complement strand
TACTGAAGGCTGGGTGGACGCAGAGCTATCCGGCGACGGGGACCTGGGTAGTGACCTTGACCTCGGGCGAGGTAGACAATGACAACCACTTTGGTAACTGGACGGGCAGGATCATCATTCTGAAGAAGGACACGGCAAACAACATCATCAACCTGCCTGGCTTCACCATCAGCGTAAGTCCCAACCCGTATGGAGCGGGCATCCTCATTGTGGTCGATAACGGTCCTGGTGGTCTTGATCCCTATGACACGGATATGACCTTCGGCACCATCGATCTGAAGAACATACCGCAGGGGAGCTACACCATTACTGAGATCGCAGCCCCGGCGGGGTACATAGTGGACCCGACGCCGCACCTGATAACGGTAACGTCCTCCACTCCGGTTATCGTCACCAGAAGTACGGCAACCTGGAGATCTTTAAGTTCCACGACAAGAATGGCAACGGGATATACGATCCCGGGGCGCCGTGGTTTGAGACTCCTCTCCAGAACTGGGCCTTCACGGTCACGGGAGGACCCACACCTACCCCTGGCACGTACTACACTGATGTGAATGGCTTGATACTGATCACCAATTTGATTCCTGGCGATTACCTGGTGACGGAGATAGTACAGCCTGACTGGCTGTGCACCACCGCCAATCCACAGTTGGGTACGGTGCCGGATGGTGGTACTGCCCATCTCGACTTTGGCAACATCTACACCAAGCGGACGTTGAAGATCTACAAGTTCAATGACCTCAATGGGAACGGCGTACCTGATCCCGGCGAGAGTCCCCTGAGAGGCTGGGAGTTCACTATCAGTGGCATAGGGAAGCGCGTCACCGGTTCCGATGGCTGGATAATCATCAATATCACGAATCCTGCCGTCTACACCGTAACCGAGACGCTCAAGCCTAGCTGGCTGTGCACCACACCCAATCCGCAATATGCTGACCTGCTCCTCAATTTTGAGGTTATACTCTACTTCGGCAATGTGGAGCAGGTGGAGCGTCCACCTCTTGTGCCGACGATAGGCATTTGGGGCACGGTGCTCATGGTGGCTGCTTTTGCTGGCTCCCTGATCCTGGTAGTGGCCTTAAGAAGGAGACGCCAGACAGCATAACAAAAGGCAAGGTTAACCCGTGCCAAAGAAACGCAAGAGTCATCGCAAGCCCCGCCCTGAAAAGCGGGGCTTTGCCTTCGGAAGCAGGCTCCGTTCTGCCTTGACGAGAACAAGAACCTTTGTCAGGCAGAATCCAACGGCTGTGCGCAGTGGTGCCATCTTTGCCGGTTGTATGCTGGTGTTTCTGTTGGTCTACGACCGGCTTGCCGATAGCCAGGCGATGCATGGCATCAAGATATCTGTCACCAAAGCCACCGCCTTCTTCTTGGATCTTTTTGGCTACGATGTGACTACTGATGACACCCTGATCTCCTCCAGCAAGTTTCAAATGGGGATTGTTACTGGCTGCACTGGTCTCATCCCCATAGCTATTTTCATCGCTGCTGTTTTGGCCTACCCGTGCCGTATTCGGGACAAGATCATAGGTATTCTCTTTGGCATCGTCGCCATAAGCGCTGTCAACCTGATGCGTACCGTGACCCTTTTCTTCATCGGAACCCACTTTTCGGAGTGGGTTTTCGAAACAGCCCACTTCCTCATCTGGCAGTCTCTGGTGATCTTAATAAGCATTGGTCTGTGGTTACTCTGGGCTCAGAAGTTGGTTCGTGTCCCTGCAAAACAATAAGCCTACACAAGATCAGACATTCCTGGCCCGGTTGCTCTCTTGGCTCAGAGGTTTGTCCGTGTCCTTGCGAAACAATAAGCTCCTTGTGTTCTTGCGACGCAACAAGATACTTCTATTTCTGGTAACGGCCACTGTCCTAGTGATTTTTGTGGCGGTGGTGTGGACCTTCATCTCGCCGTCCTATAACCGTGTGCTGGTCAACCTGGGCAACAGGATAGCCCCCTCGAGTGTCACTCTGGAGCTAGAGGAGCGCAATATCTATTTCCATCACGATGCCCTCGAGGGTAGGAGTACGGCCTGGATATTTAGCTGGGCGCTTCATTTTGGGCTTGTCCTGGTCATTGCGCTTATCGGCGCTACGCCGGGGTTGAGGCTGAAGCAACGCTTGAAATTCATCGCCCTGGCTTTTGCGCTTCTATTCGTTATCC
>VGOE01000152.1 GCA_016876035.1 Chloroflexota bacterium | reverse complement strand
CTAACTTGAGTTGGGTCAGGTCTTTGACCTGTACCATGGGGCGTCCTCCTTTCTAAGATATCTTTTTCTCTATATCTCTAGAAGGATACGCCCCCCTCTTTTTACACACAATATGTTACGCTACCTCGCACCACCGTGGCCTTGACAGTCTTTGGCGAAGGTGGTATGTTATAGACGTCTCAGAGACCGTTTCGGTTAAGGAATCAGGAACGGTTGAATAAGAGATAAATCAAAGAAAGAAGGGGGTAGCATGGCATTGACAATTGATTCCAAGATTGGGGACCTACTGGCTGATCCAAAGGCTAAGGCCATCCTGGAGAAGCATCTGCCGGGTATATCGACCAACCCGCAAATGGCAATGGCTAAGGGCATGACCCTCAAGGTGATAGCCCCAATGTCCAAGGGGACCATAACCCCTGACAAGATCAAGGCCATAGAGGCCGACCTGAAGGCGCTATAGTCTGACCCTGTCATATTGCGAGTAGGGCAGCCCTCCCGAGGGAGGGCTGCCTTGATCCTATCGTTGCCTACCTCATATCTCAGCAGGGTTTTCGGCTGCGGCATTCGCTCCGAAACCGAAGACCAGAGGGCGGGGCCCAAGACTAGCAAGGGTTCAGCCTAAGGCTGATATTCATGTTGCCTCTTGTTACAGCACATGTCCGGTTGTATTGTGGTGGATGCCAGCCTCTGTGAGGTATTGGCGCCCATCCGGCGTATCTGTTACTTATTCTCAATTCGCTAGCACGCGCTATCCCATAGGCTGCGTCAGGGAAATACTGCGGCAAGCGCGAAATGAGTCCTCCTTTCGATCCCAAGAAGAACTTGATTCTTCCAATAATCAGCGGTTATGGTGTGATTCCCATGACAACTTCATCAATTCCCTCAACTGAGCTACAGCCATAGGTAGCACCTCGCCTATGCGCTCCTCGAATCGCAGGTGGGCCATTTGATCAAACGGGGTTTCACCCCTGTTAATAATCACCAGCCGTGCTCCGGATTCCAGCGCCACTTTGGGCATGTGGGCAGCCGGCGTGACGACCAGGCTTGAGCCGGCAACAACAAAGAGATCACAATTCTGCGAATGCCAAAAGGAATCAGCCAGCTCTCTACTCGGCAGGGGCTGGCCAAAGTTGACCACGCTGGACACGAGTTTTCCTTCACAACGAGGGCAGGCAATCTCATCATTGAAGTTGTCCATCAGGGATTCGCAGCGGAGGCAACGAAGCTTAGTCACGTTGCCATGCAACTCTGCCAGCAATTCCGGGCGGATCCCTGATCTCAGATGGAGGTTGTCCACATTCTGTGAGATGAGAAAAGCCAGTTTGCCTAATTCTTGGAGCCCAACAATAGCCATATGACCGGCGTTAGGTTCGGCGGTGGAGAAATCGCGGGTTGGCGTGGGAAGTCCTCTGGCGCGACGGGTCCAGATACCATCCGGCCCGCGGAAGTCAGGAAGGCCTGATGCAGTGCTGATACCGGCACCAGTGAACACAACAAGGTGCTTCGCCTCGAACATCCAGTGAGCCAAGACGTCGATTCTATGGCTTAGGTTTGCTGCCATTGGGTTCTCGCTATCCCACCGATATTGAGAGACAACACAAGGAAAGGACTAGCGCATCCCATCCAAAGCGCAAAGAGACAACAAAAAGACGCCCTACATACTTGTGTAGCTGCCCAGGATAGCGATAGTTGACTGGGAAACCGATACCGGAGGATTCAGTACTCGGTTGTTTCTAACGTTTCGCTTTATTCTTGGTGAAGCATTCGCTGCAATAAACGGGGCGGTCTCCCGAGGGACGGAAGGGAACCGTCGCCTTGACGCCGCAAGCATCACATACGATCTCGAAAGATTGCCGATCCGCTCTTGGCGTACCCTTCCGCCTGGCACTGCGACATGTAGGGCAGCGCGCCGGTTCATTCAGTAGTCCCCGTGACTGGTAGAATTCCTGTTCGCCGGCAGTAAAGGCGAACTCAGCACCACACTCCCGACATGTCAAGGTCTTGTCTGCAAACACCGTCGATAGCCTCCTGATACTTTTTCGCTACACCCTTCTCGATGCTGTTTGCGACTAAGGCCTCCTGGGATTAGTGTGCCTAGCGGAAACGGCATTGAACTTAGGTCATAGCGTTGTCTTGCCGTATACTAGCTCACATACATCAGGTTGTCAAGTGCAATTCCTTTTAGGTAGTGTCAAGAGAAGTGTGTAAATTGAGGGATAGGCTTCTCCTTCCAGGTTGAGTTAAGGTGATTGGTAATGCCATAGATGATCCGATCAACACTCTCAGGATTCTGAAAACAGCTCATGGGCCTGGTCCTGCGGCGGACCTCTCGGAAGGCTCGTTCTATAGCGTTGGTGGTGCGAATCTTGCGCCAATGGTCTCTGGGGCACTTCAGAAAGTTCAGGAGTTCATCGAGGTCTG
>VGOE01000151.1 GCA_016876035.1 Chloroflexota bacterium | reverse complement strand
CCGAAGAGAAGAAGGCGAGAGTACAACCATAGTCAGTTGAATGACATGACAAGAAACGCTAAACTGCTACCCAGGGTGGCTCAGAAACCGAACGGTGTTCTGGCTCACTTTCCGTCCGTTGCCTCCAAAAAGAGGATTGGGTGATGAATAGGCTTTCAAATTGGCCAAATCTTTCTTTGTTTGAGCAGTTCGGACTACCTAAGCCCAACAAGGACTTCTCTAACATCAGACTCGAAGACGTTTCCCTTAATGAAGTGTTACCAGACCGACGGGAGTTGGACAGGGTAGTCTTTGAAGCCCTGGGGCTGACTGAAGCTGAACAACTTGAAGTTTACCGGGCGGTGGTCAGCCTGGTGAAAAATCGGCTGGCAAAGGCTGGGAGCGTATGAAAACCATTGTCTTTTCCCAGCATGCTCTGGCACAGATGCCTGACAGAGGTGCCACTCATGAAGAGGTTGAAACAGCTATCCGGGCTGGTGAGAGGGTACCAGCTAAGGAGGGTCGGATAGCCTTTCGTAGAAATTTCCCATTTCAGAAGGATTGGAAGGGACATTATTACGAAGTGAAGCAGGTTATGCCTGTTGTGGTTGAAGAGAGTGATAGAATAGTAGTGGTCACGGTTTATGTATTCTATTATGGAGGTAGAAGATGAAGGTGCATTATGACCCGGAAGTTGATGCTTTGTACATTTCTTTCAAGAAAGGCCATACTCAGGTAACCACAATTCGTCTCAGTGAGGATGTTGCTGTAGACCTCGGTCCTGGAGAAGAACTTGCTGGCATTGAAGTGCTGGATGCCTCATCCCATCTAGGGATAGACCGCTCTCAGCCGAAGATTATCCTGGAGAACCTTCAACCAGCTTGAAGTCCATCAGGCGGTGACTAACCTGGTGAAGGCATCAATTGTATGATACCTTTTGGGGAGGTAAATCTCATGAAAGTTTCAGAAATGTCGGTAGAAGAACTCAAGCAATTTATTGCTCAGGTAGTGGAACAAAAGCTTGAAGAGATTCTGGGGGACCCGGATTGGGGCATGGAGCTAAAGGAGGAAGTCAAGGAAAGGCTCAGGAGGACCTCAGAAGTGGAGCGGGGTATCCCGGCTTCAGAAATCGGCAAAAGTTTAGGGCTGGTCTGGTAATGGGATACCGGGTAGAGTTCCTTGCCGAGGCTGAGGCTGACCTGACAAGGCTGGATGCAACGGTTAGGGAACGCATTTTCCGTAGAGTAAAATGGCTTTCAGAAAACTTTGAGAGCATTACCCCCAAGCCTCTATCTGGTGAGTTTAAAGGTTATTACAAGCTTCGCGTCGGAGATTATAGGGTTATTTATTCTGTTAGCGCACAATCAAAGCTCATCCTCATTCGCCTGGTGGGACATCGCAGGGATATCTATAAATAGCTGCCCAAAGTGTGCTGGGCCAACTTCAAAACCAGCAAGATTGACAAATACTGGGTGAGGGGGGAGGAAAGTGAAAATCATCTACGATGCGGAAACCAATGCTCTTGACCTTATATTCAGGGAAGGGCTGGTAGCGGAGATCAGTCTGGTGACAAATTGGCTGGCAAAAGGAGGTCGCCATGCAACGCAATGAAGTATCCGCTGCATTTGAGATTGTGATGGAAGAGATTGAGACGGTGGTGGATAGTCTTAACCAGGACGGTGCGGGCGCTTTCCAGAAGGGGGACTACGACACTGCCAGAGGCTTGATCGAAATTGCCACCAGGCTCGCCGAATTTCGCGTCAAGGTGCGCAACCTGCAGAAGGAATGGGACAATATCTTCAGCGCCAGAGTTCCCCGCAAGCCGAGTAGAAAGCGGCGTTTCCAGCGGCTCCAGCGCGGACTCCGTACCACTGAAGATGCCTTCCGCCGCCCTATTCTGGAGGCGCTGGTAGAGATGGGTGGGGCCGGTCAGGTGGAAAAAGTGCTCGACCGGGTAGGCGAGAAGATGAAAGCCATACTTAATGACTATGACCGCCAGCCTTTGCCGTCCCTTCCCAATACTGTCCGCTGGCGCAACACGGCGCAGTGGTGCCGCAACTCCATGGTGCAGGAAGGACTCCTGAAAGTGGACTCGCCGCGTGGCGTCTGGGAGATTTCAGATAGAGGAAGGGAAGCACTGAAACGAGATCAGGTGTAGGGATTGTGGAGAGATTGACCTTGACTCAACTGAAAAGTGGTCTGACGGACAGGAACAGCCTTGTGCAGTTCATGGACGCTGTTCTCGGATAGGGAGTCAGGGATAATCTAGAGGGGGACTATGGAAGTTCCGGATATTATTGACAACAGCGTTGAAGGTCAAAAGCTTAGCGAAGTGTTGAATCGGCTACTTTCTCCTGCCGTATCAGCGGACTTCGCCACCGCCTATTTCAACGTTGAAGGCTTCGGCCTCGTCAAAGAAAACCTGACAAAAGTGAAGCATTTCGAGCTGCTCCTGGGCAGGGAGCCGACGGGTGGCGAGCCCAGACCTGGTGCTCCGACGCTGGTCAGCGAAGATCTCCGTTCCGATACCGAGGATGCCATGGGAAAG
>VGOE01000150.1 GCA_016876035.1 Chloroflexota bacterium | reverse complement strand
TGCTGAGGGCAAGCCGCTACTGGTGGCATGCGATCACGGGTTTCCAGTCACAGTTCCCGCTCACAAGTTCGCTCAAAGTCAGCGAGCAGGGGACTGGGGGCCTTACGCGGAGACATTTTTACGATTCAATTCAGAGGTTCTGCAAGCCCTTGACGTCCAGCCACAGATCATTGGGGGTCCTGGAGGCCTTGTGGTGAGACTGGCTCCAGGCGGGAATACAGGAGCGGTGCCACTTCGTTCTGGCCTGACAGGGCAAGTTGAGGGCGGCCTAATAATCAAACCTCGGTTCGGCTGGGCCGGCGTCGGGCGTGTGCTTCATGAAACAGGTTGGCACTCTGCCCCCTTGTTCCTTGAATCACCCCTTGTCCCGGGAAGTGCGCGAGAGGTCCCTCCATGGGTGCTTGCAGGCCCCGTTTTGGCACGATTGGAGGCACTCCTAAAATCTTTGAGTCCAGGATACCGCGAGAGAGAAGAAGTCCTCCTGCAGCCTCGAGGGGACATAGTCTGGGGGAAGTACGTGAGGGCTTCTCTGGCCAGAGGAGCGTGGCATCATGTCCCATGCAGGTTTCCCGATCTGACAGCAGACCCTACGCTCCGCCGGCATATAAGGTGGGCCCTCGAACGTATTCATCGAAGCCTCCTAGCTGTCGGGGTTAGTGATCTAGTGGCACTGAGTCTGGCAGCCATCGCTGTTCGACTGATCGAATCCCTAGGTGACGTCGTGCCACTTATGCCACGCAAGGAAGAACTGGACCGACGGGTAATGGGCTACCGGATGCTGGGAGAGACGCTTCGTCGCGGCATTGAGGCGATCTCCTGGATAGTTGACGAACGGGGGTTAGGGGGAAGGAGCGCGAGTGATGGGCTCCCGTGGGTGCTTCACCTGGAGAAGTTGTGGGAAGGCTACGTAGAGAGCGTCTATAGGAAGGAGGCAGCCGACAGCGGAGGGGAAGTGAGGGTTGGTCGCCTTGGCGAGACCGTGTTTCCTCTGAACTGGTCTGATCCCACACATCGCACTCTTGGACATCTGGTGCCCGATATCGTGATCAAGAAGGGAAGGGCTATCCACCTGGTCGACGCGAAGTACAAAGCCCATCTGACAGAGGTGGAGGAATCGGGGTGGCGGCAATTTGAGGATGAGACACGTGAGGCACATCGGGCAGACCTGCACCAGATCTTGGCTTACGCATCGCTCTATGATGCAGAAGAAGTAATTGCTACGCTGGTCTATCCTCTTCGGTACCCAACCTATGCGGCGCTTAGAGAGCGAAATCGCGATCGGTCACATGCGGAGCTGTTCCATGGAGGTCGAACTGTGCGCCTTGAACTCCGCGGGCTGCCCTTTGGGTCTATGTCCTAGTACGTGAATGAACTGAGCACAAAGTAGAATAGAGTGAAACGCAACCCACCTTTACCCTGATTGGCCCAAAAAAGCGCGGAGGTTAGAAGATGCTGGATCGCGAGGTTGTGAGAGAATTCTTGAATGATAAATTGCAGGCGTTCGAAATAGAAGTGCCGAAGGATATTCAAGAGGATTTACTTGTTGAAACCTTCTGTAGATACGTTGAGGACGACTACTACGAGTGGTTGAAGGACAACTTCAAATCCTTTTTCGATCACGGAGACCCCGACTGGGATCGGATTAGAGAGCGGGCGGGGCGTGTGGAGTGATCCGCACTTTTTTCGCACCTCGTGGGGTGTCGTCCTTCCGCAAGGAAGGAGCGGAGATTCTTCGTCGTCCGCCTGAGGCGGACTCCTCAGAATGACATGAACAAATAACCTCAGAAGGAGGCAATTCTGTAGGGTGGGTGTAGCACGCCCTGGGCGGACGTAACCCACCAGCGCTCTGAGTCAGCCAAGCAAAGGAGGCAGTCGCGATGGACGGAGACAAGCTATATGAACAGTCGGAGACGGGTTGTTGCCCCAGGTTCGATCCCGCGCCCTGGGATGAGAAAGAGATAACCCTGACGGAGACGCTCTTCGTCAAAGACCATACCAGGGCCTTCCTGCACCTACCCCTGGGCTTCGGCAAGATGATGGTGAAGAACATGGAGCGGATCCAGAAGGCGGGCGCTCTGGCCGACAAGCCGCTCATGCTCTGCGATGAGAAGTCCCTCTGGGGCACCGACGTCTACATCGCCGTGAGCAAAGAGGTGCCGGGGGCGGAGATGACCCGCATGTCCGGCACCTTTCTGAGCAAGGTCTTCGAAGGGCCCTTCAGGAACGCCGGCAGGTGGGTCAAGCAGATGAAGAAATATGTGAAGTCCCAGGGCAAGGAATTGAAGAAAATGTATTTCTTCTATACCACCTGCCCCGCCTGCGCCAAGGCCTATGGCAAGAATTACACCGTCATCCTGGCAGCGGTCTAGTATTGCGGTGGATTTCGTCGACCTGAGGCGGACTTCACCCACCATGCAGCGTGGTTCTGCCCCACAAACCAAAACCCTTCTCCTTCCTACAAAGAAAGAGAAGGGTCTAGTGTTACGAACCGCTAAGACAATCGTGGGGTATTAGGGCTGGAAGGGCGGTGGGTCTTGTACCTGGACCTGATTGACTGCGCCCTGCCCCTTTTCTCCGCGAACCTGGTCA
>VGOE01000149.1 GCA_016876035.1 Chloroflexota bacterium | reverse complement strand
GATGCCCCGGACAAGAACCGGGTGCTCTACAAGATACGCTCCTGCAGCGTGGCGGATTCAGTTGCCAGGGAATGCCCGAAGGCGTGCCGAATAATAGCCAATGCGTGCCTTGAGGGGCAGGCCAGGATAGCCAACCCCCACTTGAAGATAACGGCAGACAAATTCCTTTCAGAGGGCGGGGACGCCTGCGAGATCTACGTGGAGAGAATCAACGACTAACTGAGATAGTCCAATCTGGAATGACTGGAAGCAAACAACAGTTCGGTCTATTCCATGGCTGCTGTGCTTGCAAATTGAGGTTCATGGTCGGCTGAGTTCGTCAGTCAAGGAATGAGGAGGAAAAAATCGATGCGAGCTATGATCATCGACAAAGTGGGTGGGCCCGAAGTCCTCAAGATGGCGGAGGTACCCACCCCGGAGCCTGGCCCTGGTGAAGTGCTTATCCGCGTTGCCTGTGCCGGTGTAAACCCGGCCGACTGGAAAGACCGCGAAGGCCGGGTCGCTGTTTTCTTCACTATGAACTTCCCCTATATTCTTGGTTTTGACGCTTCGGGCATTGTTGCCAAAGTGGGGCCGGGTGTTACTCAGGTGAGGGTGGGCGAGCGGGTTATCACCTGCTCCAACCATGGTCAGGGCAGGTGGGGCGCCTATGCCGAGTATGTCATCGCCTCGGAAGACCGCATTGGCCCGCTGCCGAAGAACCTGGACTTTGCCCAAGGTGCGGCCATTCCCGTGCCTGCGCTAGCTGCCTGGCAGGCCTTATTCGACAAGGGTGGCCTGAAGGCAGGGCAGAAAGTGCTGATACACGGCGCTTCTGGAGGCGTAGGCAACTTTGCTGTCCAGTTCGCCAAATGGGCTGGTGCTGGGGTGGCCGGCACATGTTTTGCGGAAAACATCGACTACGTCAAGGGATTGGGCGCTGATCGGGTGATCGATTCCCGTAGCGAAGATATTGGCAAGGCAGTTCGGGCCTGGGCGCCGCAAGGTGTAGACCTCATGTTCGATGTGGTGGGTTTGAGGACTCTGCCCAACGCCCTTGATCTGTTGCGACCGGGCGGTATACTGGTGAGTATTCTTACCCTTGTGGATGACGGTGATATTGAAGCTGACATGGCCGCTGCGGCGGCCCGTGGCTTCACCAAAGTTCTCCATTACATGAATGATGTTGGCGCCCGGGCACAACTTAAGCAAATAGGCGAGCTCATCGAGAAGGGCGGGGTGCGCATGCCTCCGGTGCAGGTCTTCCCACTGGAAGAGGCGGCACGAGCCCACCAGATGCTCCAGTCCGGCCAATTGCTGCGCGGCAAGCTCGTGTTAAGGGTCGCTGATTTGTGAGCTGAGATGAATCGAATGACAACCCATCTCCCTTCTCGGAAAGACAAGATTGGCAAGATCGCCAGGAGCACTCTGCTCACTGAGCCGGAGATTCTGTTTTCTTCGATCCGTATCGGGGCTATGGAGCTTAAGAATCGGATTGTCATGCCAGCTATGGTGCTAGGGATGGAACTCGACCAGCCAGCGGCGCGGGCTTTCTACGTGGAACGTGCCCGGGGAGGTGTCGGTACCATCACAACGGCTGCTGTTGATGTGGATGCGCTAACCAAGAAGGAAGGCTTTGGGCGGATCATCAGCCTGGATGCTTACCTTGAGGCATTGCCTCGCTTGGCAGAGGCGGTACACCAGGCCGGGGCCCAAGTGGGCTTTCAGCTCATTTCAGCCATGCCCCCACCTTGGAGCATTCTGCAAGATGTTGTGGAAGGTCGGTCATCAATCTATGGACGTGTGAAGGGCGTCAAGAAGGGTCTCCCTGCCGGTTCGGACCAGGCTCTTCCGGAAGGGAAGAAGCCTTTTGACGATTTCACTGCCGAAGATATCAAGGCCACTGTAGACCAGGTGGCTCAAGCCACAGCCCGAGTTAAAGCAGCAGGTTTTGACTTTGTCGAGTATCATGCCTGTCATACCCATTTCTCGCTGCTGTGCCAGGCGTTCTCTCCCCTCGGCAACCACCGCCAGGATAGGTACGGCGGTGACCTGGCGGGTCGCATGAGGCTAGGGCTAGAATGCATGGCTGCTGCCCGGGCGACTGTGGGCAGTGGCTATCCCCTGAGCTATCGGTTGCCAGCGCTGGAGGGCGAGCCTGGCGGGATTACCCTTGAAGATGCTGTGACCTATGCTGTGGAGCTAGAGAAAGCAGGTGTTAGCATTATTCATGTTTCGGTGGGGCCGAGTCTCCCAGCATCGCCACCGCCTAAGGAACCTTTAGGGACCTATGCGCATCTGGCAGAGGCGGTAAGGCGGCATGTTAAGATACCAGTGATCGCCGTGGGAAGGATAAATATTCCGGAGGTGGCCGAAACCATTCTCCGCGATGGGAAGGCTGATCTGGTGGCTATCGGCCGGCAGCTCATAGCCGACCCCTTCTGGTCGAGGAAAGTTGTTGAAGGCCGCGCCGGCGAAATCGTGCCCTGCGACTCGTGTAGCCGGTGCTATGGGGCCATTGGGCAGGTTTCTGTAAAGCCGGGGTCTCCAATCTGCCGGCTTAATCCCCGCGCAGGCAGGGAGGGAGAACAACCGTAGGCTGTGTCACGTGACGATCAACGAGAATCGTAGGAGGCGGCAAAATATGGGACACTGAGAACGGTTCACTGCTTTTTATATGCAATCGAGTAAGGAGGACGACATGAAACACTGGAAAAAGGCTGTAGTTTCTCTCTTGGT
>VGOE01000148.1 GCA_016876035.1 Chloroflexota bacterium | reverse complement strand
CGCCTTCAGCACCAAGTCCTTAGGTATCCGGTCATGATACCGGAAGCAAAGGGGCGGCTGCACCGAGTGCAGTTCCCTGGTGGCATCCAGGATCATATAGGAGAGGTCGTTGGTGACATCTTTGCCGTCTTTGTCCACCCCTCCCAGAGTGACGTTCTGCCAGGCCAGCCCGCCCCCGGCAGAGCCAAAGAGCCGTGGCGGATGGATGAAGCCCATCTCTTCGAACTTGATCCACAGTGACCCGATCAGGTTCAGGGCTTCTTCCTTGGTGATCCTCCCCGCCTCCAGGTCCCCCTTATAGTAGGGGTACATGACCTTATCCAGCCTCACCCCGCAGCCTACTGACGGCAACTCGATGAAACCAGTGATCAAATGAATGAGGAAAAAGCACTGCATGGCCTCATGCATGGTTCGCGCCGGGTTCTCCGGCACCCAGTCGCAGATCTCGGTCAGCTTCTGCAGCCGCTTCTTTTCCGCCGGATCCTTCTCAGTTTGCGCCTTCTCCCTGGCCAGCGCCGCATATCTCTTGGCGAAATTGACGGTAGCCTCCAGGGACATTATGGCAGCTTCCAGGAATCTCTTCTGCTCCAGGTATTCCCTGGCATCAAGGCTGGTATCAGCCTCAATCTCCTTCAGCTTGTCCTGAGCTTCTTTGATGATTCCCTTGAGTCCCACCTGGAAAATCTTCTCATAGTTGGGCAGCACCATGTCCCACGTGTAGCTGAAGATGGTCACCGGCGTGTAGCCTGTATAGGGCTTCAGATGTTCAGGCACCAGATTCCGCTCCATGCCATGAACGGAGAGCTTCCGCCAGTACTTGTTGATCTCCTTCAGTTCCTTCTTCCCCTCGTCATCGAGCAAGTGCTGGTACTCGTTGTCCAGGGCCTTCTCCAGCCATCTCCAGGACAACTCCGGATAGAGAGGCAGGGAATGGGCGTCGCTGGCCATGTTGCCTACCAGGCGTTCCTTGGGCTGGATGTAGATGGTCATGTTCTCCAGGATCTTCTTCAGTGCCTTGGCCCGCCTGGTGATCATAGGCTCGCCTTCCGTCTCCTTGTAGGACTCCGTTATCAGGCGTGCCCGCTCCAGACAGACCTTGACCTCTGACCGGTAGCCCGCGTCCATGTCAATCCGCTCCTGGCCGCGGTAGAGACCCTTCACCGCCTTAATGCACACGTTTTGCTTCAGTTCTTTGACAGCAGTATCCATTGTTAGACCTCCTTAGCAACACTATTTGTTTGGCAATCAAGGCACAGTCCATGGAATTCCAACCGATGGTACCGCACCAGGAAACTCGTTTTGTGTGCCACCCTTTCGTCGATTTCTGCATCAATAGGCTCATCTATATCGAAAACCCTACCACACTGCTCACACATGAAGTGATAGTGATTCTGGCTGTTGCCATCGAACCTGTTCAGGCTGCCCATTTCCAGGTTCAGGATCCCTCCCTCCTCCTTCATCAGCTTCAGGTTTCGATAAACCGTCCCCAGGCTGATGTTGGGTATCTCCTTCCTTACTTGCTCATAGATCCAATCAGCCGTAGGGTGCGACTTTGTTCCTTTCAGAACATTCAATATCGCCTGCCTCTGTTTTGAATTTCTAACCTTCTGGCCCACTATCACCAGACCCTTATTCAATTAGTAACAGTAACCATTACTAATTAAACCAGGTCTTGTCTGTTTTGTCAAGTCCTTTCTCCTACCAACTGCATGGTATGGCGAATCACACCTTTCAGTCTATGACCTGGATCACATTGGTACCTGTCTCACGTGGCATCACAGCCACTGCTCCGCAGGGTAGGTGAAATCCGCCTGAGAGTTTGTGAAGAAATGCGGGCCGTAGCTTCGGCAACTCACGATTTCCAGCTTTGAAGGGGCAATAAATTCACAGCCTCTGAGGCGGATGGAACCCACCAAACCCCTGCTCAAGGCATCAAGCCCTGTTCAGCCAAGATAGACTGCCCACACCCCGGTCATAGAAGCTCATGGCAGATATTGAGCGATGGCCTCGTCCTTGATCATATCGCGGCCTTGGACTTGACAAAAGACGGATGGGTGCTGCAATAGTCACCAACACAACCCAGAAATCAGGCTACTTCTGAACAGAACCTCTAATCGATGAGATCTGAGCATGGCGCCTGTAGCCATGCCACAAACAATGAGGAGGCAAAATGTGGTCTAAGGTACAGAAGCTGGTTCCCATAGTGGTGATGGTGGCCATGGTCCTGGCATTGGGGATGGTGATGGCGCCTCAGGTGGCGTTAGCTGATGGCGAGCCTTACCTCGAGATCGTCGAGGGCACGGTGCTGTGGCAGGAGTCAGAGAGCGGCGACGAAGTGGACATCGAGGCCGAGCTGGTGGCTGACCTGGACGGCGATGGCCTGCCGGATGTTCTGGTGTATATTGAGACAGGCCCATGGGATAACCGGACAGAAACGGTGATAGCCAAGAGAGGCAGCGATGGCACTCACCTGTGGGAGGAGTCCGTCTCCGGCTATGAAGCCTCGATTGGGGCAGAGGTGGTGGGAGACCTGGACGGCGATGGCCTGCCGGATGTCCTGGTGAATAGTTGGGTGGGCCCGTCGGATGACCCCACAGATACGGTGATAGCCAAGAAGGGCAATACTGGCTATCACCTGTGGGAGGAGTCCATCACCGGCTATAGTGCCTACATAGATGCGGAGGTGGTGGCTGACCTGGACGGCGATGGCCTGCCGGATGTCGTGGTGG
>VGOE01000147.1 GCA_016876035.1 Chloroflexota bacterium | reverse complement strand
ACTGGGTGTAGGCAATCTGATGGCGTCGGCATACCTCGCTTATCGTGGCCCCCGACCCCCTCCCCTCCTCCACTACCCTCAGCTTCTCTTCAGCACTCATGTGCCTACCTTGACTTCTCTCCACAGTATTACTCCCTCCTATCGATCATTATACTTCCCCAGGAGGGCCTAACATTTTTCCTCAAAGCTGATTGTCCGACTTCCATTGAAGCACAACACAAACCCCAAAGACAACTACACCACCCTGCCAAGAGGTCAGGAAGGTTGCAAGGCAGCGAAGAGTTCTTTCTCGGCAGAGAATACGCTTTGTGAAAAAATTCGTTGTCATCAGCATTCGACGTGAGCTGGGAATTCTTCTCTCTGGTTTCCAGGACTATTGGGAGAGGAAGTCTTCAAGGGGTGTCAGCAGCATGCCATCGTGGTGCGCAAAGAAGCGATCTGCGCCAGACCATTATGTGTTGCATTAAGATGACTCCGCTACCGTTTCGGTAGCATTCAAAGCCCATCTCCTCTACATCGCCCCTAATAGGAAGAACACGGGCAACAGCGACTCTGCGCAAAAACCGAAACCTTCCAGTCAGGACTCTGTCAGCCCAAGCCGATGCAAAAGAAGGCATTCGCACATGGGCTAACTGGGCTCTGTCTGTGACTAGGTCACAGATTACCCGAACGGCAAGGCCGCGTTTCATGTGAAGTTCGACTTTGACTCTATTCAATTGGGGCGACGACATTCTGACTCTGGATGAGGTATACAGGAGTGCCGTCTGGCGCTGTCTCGCTCTCTAGTCTGATGATTCGGGTGACAACCATCTTAATCCTGAGTATCTTGCCATCGGCTAGTTGGTACTCATTGAAGTCCTCTTTCCGAGTCAAGAAGTCAACAGGTTTCCCCTCAACCTGCCTACCTTGATATGGAACTTTCATTTACCGTAACCTCCAACTATGGACGTTGAAAACTCCCCGTTATCACACACAGCCAATACCGTCCTGGCCATCCCGTAGCAATGATACCACCTGTTAAGTTGGGTTGCTAGCGTTAGGGCCGAGATGCTATAGATTGTCAGCGGAAATGGGACAGCTTGAATATCCGCCGCCTAGTAGACAATGGGCAATACAGAAGGGGCTACTTGGGGAAGCTGATCTGACGGAGCAAAAGGCTTTCATCCGCAGCTTCGTGAAGCGGATCGAAATAAACAGGTGGCAGGTAACAGTCAACTACGCCTAGTTCCTTGAGTGCGAAGGCGGCCCCATCCGTCTAAACATTGCAGCAGCCTGTCTTGAGACAGGCCATTCTTCATGTGGGCTAGGAAACTGGCATAGCTGCACATTCCTCGGGAATGTTCAGTCTTAGGCGCGCACGCAGGAAGCTGGAATCCCTGCTCGTTTGTACAATAGCTCCGTACGATGCATGGCCCTAATGAATGAGGCGACAGCAAGGTCACCGCCGGTTGTCAGAACAGTACCCTGCACTGGACGCGCTGATTTGCAAACTCGCACGCAAGCCACTCGCTTTTTGAAGCGAAAAAGACATCGCTTAAGCAGCTCCCCAAATCGTGTTTCCTGTAAACCCAGTCTGCATAATGGTAGTTCATCCTGTCCACCAGCACATAATCGACCTTGCCACTGAGGCCAGAAACGAGCCCTTCCACCCCGGGAAGCATGGGCGCAATCATGGCAAAGGTTCTAATGCCTGAGCTATGTAGCTCCTCCAGTGCCTCGATTCTTTCCTGGGTCGATGGTGCCCATGGTTCAAACAGCTTCCTGATGCCTTCGTCCGAAGTCGTAACTGTCAGCCCGACTTCTAGGTCGTTGCCTCTTTTGATGAGCTCCAAATCATGAAGAACGAGCGGCGATTTTGTCTGGACTGTAATGGGCCAATTGTGCTCAACTAATATCTCAAGGCACTTGCGTGTCACCTCGTATTCGCTTTCCAACGGTTGGTATGGATCGCACACCCCACTCACCCAGACTCTACCCCTTGGCATCGTGTTCAACTGGCGCCGCAGCAGTTGTGGGGCATTGACCTTGACATCTACGAATTGCCCCCATGGCTCTGTATGACCGGTGAACCGTTTCATGAAACGCGCATAGCAATAGGTGCAGCCGTGCTGGCAACCGACGTACGGGTTGACCACATAGTCAAATACCTTTGACTTGGACAGAACGCTTCGGACACGGACCTCTCTGGTAATCACGTCAAAGCCAATTATAGACCAGATCGAGGTCGACCTATAGCCCCCACAGGTGCGCAAAGACTCAGATCGTTGACTTCGGTAGGAGTCGCCTCCCTGTCTGGCATCACTTGGTTATCATCATGGTTTCCGGTAGGCTGAGCTCGATCGCCGATTTCACCCCACGAAACTGTTGCCAAGATCTAGGATGTTCGAGTCGGATTTGGGTGGCAGACCAGGAGTGCATTCCATTAGCTTGGTCAGCAGAGTTCGGCGAGAGTCCTGCTGATAACATACAGTTGTCATCTGACAAACCAACCCAATAACATGCGATCGTAATCCTGTTTTACTACCAGCAATGACCATGTTACTGCATTTCAAACCATCAGAGGTTGACAGCAGACCCCGAAGGGTTCTATAATTGCATATAACTGCATTTGCGATGAGTTGCAATAGTACGCTCAAAGAACAAGGTGTTGCCAGTGAAGGCATCGTCCCGAGGTCTCCAGTCGGGTGAGATGCTGGAATGTTTCGTCTTGATGAGCGCCATGGGTGGTGAGTGTTATGATGACATGGAACGACTACGGGGAGAT
>VGOE01000146.1 GCA_016876035.1 Chloroflexota bacterium | reverse complement strand
CCCAGGGGAAGCCGATCAATGCACAAATTCAGGAAGCTGCCCACGGACAAGCCCGTCAGGGCAAAGATCAGCATTACCAGGGATGTCTCTAGCATCCTACCCCAGCAAGCATGTCACACCCTACGCAACCCTGATAACTTCTATTGGGCTCGAACACGATTCCAAATCGGCTCCCGTAGCAGTTTACGAAAGAATCAGAATTATTCTGCCCTGGTTCCGCGTGAAAGCCGAGATTCTTCTCCCGCCTCAGGCGGGCGGATCGGAATGACGCCTATAGACGCTGCCACCCTAAGCGTAGCGAAGGGTCTCATGTTACGAAGCACTAGGGAAACCTACCTTTTTTCAGCAGCCAGTACTCCAGACTGTCGGCCAGCGCCAGCCAGCTCGCCTCGATGATATTAGTGGAACTGCCCACTGTACTCCACTCCTGTTCCCCATCGGTGGACTCGATAAGTACCCTTACCTGTGCCTCTGTACCGGCACTCTCGTCCAGGATGCGAACCTTGTAGTCCACTAGCCTCACCTGAGCCAGACTGGGGTAAAACTCCACCAGGGCTTTGCGCAAAGCCTTGTCCAGTGCATCCACCGGCCCGTTGCCCTCAGACGCAGTGTGTTTTACCAGTCCCCTCACTTTCACTTTAACCATGGCCTCAGCCAGTAGCTCCTCTCCGCTGACCGCCGGGCGCCGCCTTCTCTCCACCAGTACCATGAAATCCACTAGCTCAAATGGCGGGCGGTAATCCGGCTGGGCGCGGTAGACCAGCAGATCGAAAGAAGCCTCGGCATCCTCATACTGAAAGCCTCGACTTTCCATTAGCTTGATCTGTTCAAGGATTCGCCGGGCCTCTTCTCCACGGGGAAGGTTAAGCCCCCTTTCCTTAGCCTTGTAGACAATGCTGCTCACCCCAGAAAGCTCCGACACCAGCACTGCGCTGCGGTTACCTACTGCTTTGGGGTCAACATGCTGGTAGCTTTTGTCCCACTTGGTCATAGCAGAGACGTGAAGCCCGCCTTTATGAGCGAAGGCGCTGCTACCGACGTAGGGCTGGCGCGCCACTGGCGAAAGATTGGCCAGCTCACTGACGTAGTGAGACACCTCGCTTAATTTCGACAATTGCGCATCACTGATGCAATCCACGCCCATCTTCAGTTTGAGGGCCGGAATAATGGAGCAGAGGTTGGCATTGCCACAGCGCTCTCCATAGCCGTTGATAGTCCCTTGAACCTGAGTAGCACCACATCGAACAGCCATTAGAGAACAGGCTGCTGCCACATCAGCGTCGTTGTGGGCGTGGATACCTAGAGGGTTATTTACTTGCCTTGCTGCCGCCCTTACCATGGTAGCTACCTCATACGGCAAGGTGCCGCCGTTCGTGTCGCAGAGAACGAGGCAATCAGCCCCCGCTTCATCTGCTGTCGTGATGGTTGCCAGGGCATATTCACGATTTGCCTTGTATCCGTCGAAGAAATGTTCGGCATCGAAGAATACGGTCAATCCCCTGGACTTGAGAAAACCCACGGAGTCCCTGATCATAGCCAGGTTTTCCTCCAGAGTGGTCTCCAGAACGCGAGTCACCTGTAATCCGGAGCTTTTGCCCACCACTGTCACTACCGGGGTCTCGGCCTCAACCAGGGCGCGGAGATTCGGGTCGTTTTCGGTTGCCATGTGCGGCCGTCTGGTGCTGCCAAAGGCGCAAAGAAGCGCCCGGGACAGATGCAGATCACGGGCTCTACGGAAGAACTCGGCGTCCTTGGGGTTGGACCCCGGCCAACCTCCCTCGATAAATTGGATGCCCAGCTCATCGAGCTTGCGGGCAATCTTCAGCTTGTCCTCCACGGAGAAGGAGATGCCCTCTTGCTGCGCTCCATCCCTAAGGGTGGTGTCGTAAAGCTGTACCTGTTTCAATTGCCTGTTCCTCTTCCAAGCAAGCCGCGGCTGTTTACTGGGATATTATTGTATCACCTGTGGAGGTTTGAGGCTAGACCTGCGGGGATGGTCTCTCGAAGACCTTTTGGATCTGTAAAGGTTGGCTGGCTAGGTGTCACACGTACTTGTCACTGAGGGGGTACTTGATTTTTCGGTGCCCCATTGTTATACTTGTACTGTTACAATAAGAACTAAAATGATTGACATCCATTTGGACGATACCGCTCAGACTCCACTGTATAAGCAGATCGTACAACAAGTCAAACAACTTGTGGCCACTGCTGAGCTTCAGCCGGGCGGACGCCTGCCAACAGTGAGGGAACTCGCCCGCTCGCTGCACGTCAGCCCCGGCACGGTGGTCAGGGCCTATCTGGAACTGGAACAGGAGCGCATCATAGCCTCGCGGCGCGGTAGGGGCACCCTGGTGTCAGCCGTGGCCGATGATCCTCATGTGCTGAAGATGCGCCACGAGCGCCTTTCGGATCTAGCCAGCCAGCATATTCTGGAAGCTCTGAGCCTTGGTTACCGCCCTGACGAGGTCGGGGCAGCCTTTTCCCTGCATCTGGCCCGCTGGCGTGAGGAGCGGCAGGGCGAAGCAGCAACCTTCCGCAGCCGAAAGAGCAAGGCTGATACCCGAAATACCATCATCATAGTCGGGAGTCACGACCTGGCCCTCAACCTCCTGGTGAAACAACTCCAGCAGGAAACCCCTGACACTAGCATTGAGGTGCGTTATGCTGGCAGCCTGGGCGGCCTCATCGCTCTTCAGGAGGAGAGGGCAGACCTGGCAGGCATCCATCTACTGGACGAGGAAACAGGTGAGTATAACTATCCCTATGTGAAACACATCCTGCCGGGCCGA
>VGOE01000145.1 GCA_016876035.1 Chloroflexota bacterium | reverse complement strand
ACTTTATTTTCATCCTTCGTGGAGAGTGTTGCAAAATACTCATGGGGGATTCCGGCGAAAGCCGGAATCCAGAAGGTATGTACGATGGATTCCGTGTCAAGCACGGAATGGCAGAATGTAAGGTTATTTATGAGACACTGCACTAGTTGTTCGAAGCTGCCCGTTGCGCAATCACTTCGGCCTGGCCGAGATGAACCCGCATTACTGCAACTTATACCAAGGCCAGTCATAGGCATGACTCAGAGGCATGGCGTTGGACAACTTTGTAACCGACTGGTTGACTGTGGCAAAATGTACTGATGGTACGGCTGAGATCCCTATATGGATGACGTATTTGATGCCATAGTAGTTGGAGCGGGACCGGCAGGATGTGCTGCGGCATATAGGCTGGCCAAGGAAGGGCTACAGGTGCTGGTGGTGGAGAGGGGGAAGTTTGCCGGGTCGAAGAATGTCACTGGAGGCGTGCTTTATGGCCCGGTGATGAACGAGCTGATTCCCAGTTTCTCGGCAGAGGCTCCGGTGGAGCGACGTATCATGCACCACGTGATCACACTGCTTTCCGAGAAGTCCTCACTGTCGATTGACTACAATGCGGGAGATTCAGAAAAGCACAATGGTTTCAGCGTCCTCAGGTCCAGGTTCGACCGCTGGTTTGCCCGGAAGGTGGAGGAGGCGGGTGGGATTGTAGCCACGGGGTTGAGGGCTGATGACCTCCTGTGGCAAGACGGGCGTGTTGCCGGCATAGTAGCCGGTGGGGATAACATTGCTGGCAGGGTGGTGATCGCCGCCGATGGGGTGAATTCGCTTCTGGCCGAGAAGGCAGGGCTTGGTGTGAAGCTCTCACCGGACAATGTTAACCAGGGAGTGAAAGAGATAATCAAGCTCCCTCCTGAGACCATCGAAGAGCGCTTTAATTTGTCGGGCGAAAGTGGCACTGCCATCCACTTCCTGGGCTTCTGCACCCAAGGGGTGCACGGTGGCGGTTTTCTCTATACCAACAGGGAGAGCCTCTCTCTTGGCGTCGTGGTGCAGCTAAAGACGCTGGTGGAGCATAATTTGAAGGGCGTTGACCTGCTCGAGGGTTTCAAGTCCCATCCCACAGTGCGGGAACTGGTCAAGGGTGGCACCACGGTGGAGTATTCTGCTCATTTGGTCCCTGCCGGCGGCTTGAGCATGGTACCGCGTCTCTACACCGACGGTCTGCTGGTCGTCGGTGATGCCGCAGCGCTGGTGTTGGCTACCGGGCGGGCACTTGAGGGGATCAACTTCGCCCTCGAGTCAGGCATGGCCGCCGCCGAGACAGTGAAGCGAGCCAAAGGCAAAAACGACTTCACCAAACAGACTCTGAGCGTCTATGAGCAGCTTCTGGCCCAGAGTTTCGTGCTTCAGGACCTGAAGACTTTTCAGAAATCAGCCCAGTTCCTGGAGAATGCGCGTCTCTATGGCGTCTATCCAGAACTGGCGTGCCGGCTGGCCGAGAGGATCTTCGAGGTTGACGGGAAACCCAAGAAGAAGGCGTGGCAAATCATGCGAGAAGAGATGAAGGGAAAGGTCTCTATCTGGCAGATGATCAGAGATGCTATATCGGCGAAAGGGGCAACATGAGTCCCATGACCATAGCGGAGAGGCTGGCGCTCAACAAATATGACGTTGACGCCGAGCCCCACATCCACCTGAAGTTGGAGGTGTGCCAAAAATGCGATCGGAGCCCATGCCTCTACATCTGTCCGGCGGAATGTTTCAAGCTGCGGGAAGGGAAACTCAGCTTTGCCTACGAGGGCTGTCTAGAGTGCGGTAGTTGCCGCATAGCTTGTGATAAAGGTGCTATCGAGTGGTCATATCCCAGAGGTGGGTTTGGAGTATCTTTCGAATATGGATAGGGAGATTGCCTCGTGAATATCATTGTCTGTATCAAGCAGATCATTGATCCAGAGATGCCCCCAGCGAAGTTCAAGGTGGACTCGCAGGCCAGGAAAGTCATCCCCCCTGAAGGCATACCGCTCAAAGTCAGTCCTTTCGATGCTCAGGCCGTAGAGGCTGCCCTGCGGATCAAAGATAAGCAGAGTGCTACAATAACGGCCTTGACAGTGGGACAGGAGACAGCATCAGAGGCGATAAAGCATGTGCTGTCGATGGGAGTGGATGAGGGAATCATTCTCAGCGATGCGGCTTTTGAGGGTTCTGATGCTTTTGGCACGGCTTACATCTTATCGCAGGCGATAAGAAAGATAGGCAACTACCACCTCATCCTTTGCGGAAGGCAGGCTGCTGACTGGGACATGGGGGTGGTGGGGTCCGCCCTGGCAGAGTATCTCGGCATACCGGTGGTGACTCTAGCCAGAAAAGTAGAGGTCACCGAGGCCAACCTGAGGATCGAGAAAGTGATACCGGACGGGTATGAGGTTGCGGAAATGGCGTTGCCCGCAGTGGTGACGGTGAGCAGCGAGTTGGGGCAACCGCGCCTGCCCTCTGGGAAGGGCATCATCATGGCTGCCAGGAAGAAGGTGCCTGTTTGGAGCGCCGGGGACATTGAATGTGACCTATCCCGGGTTGGGGCTGGTGCTGCCCGCAGTGATTTGACCGCCCTCTTCATCCCGACGCAGAAGAGGAGAGGGGAGATGGTCAGCGGGGAAAACGCTGCGGACGCAGCGACGAAGCTGGTTTTGCGGCTAAGAGAAGAGAAAGCAATCTAGCGTAGTGTCTCTGAAAAGACTTGACAATAGAGCTACCCATGCCATTACTTCGAAAATAAAAGGTCAGGCGACCTGAAGGCTTACTTTATAACCAAGGGCTTCAATGCGCCGGACAGAGCGATGAATTAGACGTTCCTTGTCTCGTTCATCAAAATAGAGTGCGCCCAT
>VGOE01000144.1 GCA_016876035.1 Chloroflexota bacterium | reverse complement strand
CATTGGCCCGACAAGAGAGCCGCCATAGGTTATTTTGCACTGGATAGCACCAAGGTCATCTTTTGTGGCAACATGATAGCACGATTGTTGGTAATGATTTGTCACAGTCCTTTCTGAGACAGGCTCTGAAGGTCTATCCGTACACAGGTTATTGCACGATAGTCAGCCTCTTGCGTGTCAAAGATGAGTTTGGGATGCTATGATATCTTAGGGGGTGTGGGCTGGCCAAATCCGCCCTCGGCGGACTTGGGAGGGCATTCAATGGTCATCGTGGACACTATCCGAGTTCTCAAGAAAGCGACAATAGCCGTTTATAAGGGGTTAATGAAATATAGCGGCACAACGATGATCCTCGATGGCGTCGAGGCAAGACGGCGTTGGCGGAGAAATAGAAATCGCTCTGCGGAGCGTTCCAATACCCAATCTATTGGAGACCAACTCTCTAAGAAGGAGAAGTAGATAAACAGGCTCGAGTTTGCCCACCTTGAGAATGCTAAAGGGCCTTTGTTCCGAATCCCTGCCGGCCTTACTGGCTAGCCTGTTTTCGAAGCTTTCCCTCCTTCTCGCTGTAGACCCTGTCCCCAAAAACCAGATCAAACTGCTGGTTTATGATGCCTCTGCGGCGGAGGGTGGCTGGCTTGCCATCAATGGTGAAGGGCTGCTCTTTAGGTGGCCCACCCAAGAAGCCTTGCCATGAACCAACTATCACCCCATCAACCAAGACCTCACCGTCTCCTTTGAACTTGATCTTGTATTCGACTACATGCTGCTTACCATCAACCTCTACTCGCCAAAGCCTGTGATCCATCTTGAACGACACCTCCTTTCTATAGATTGAGGCTGCCCAATTTTCAGTTCAGCTTTGATTTTGAGCACTTCTGAGATCCTGGACCCCCAGCTCTGTCGGGGCTTCTCAAGTCTTCTAGTTTCACACAAGTCCTGGAAGCCATCAAAATGACCACCCTTTTCTGAACCGCTTCTTAGACGTTTCGTACTAATACTGGATTTGTTGTATGCGCAGCCTGCCCTGAGTATACTACTTTTTGTCCATAACCTAAAGTCCTTTGCGCTTGGTGGTTTATCAGATGTGATTCTCATGAATTCTGGCTGGCGTATGGATCAGGATAACACGAGGGTGTTGATGAACCATGTCTTATTTTGCCTTGACATCTGGAGGGCTAGCCCTTAACCTGATGTGGCCTGCGGCTGATTGGTCAAGGCCGAACCAGGACAAAAACCTGACGGGGAGGAAAGAACCATGCTAGACGAAACAATGATAGCCAATATTCGGGAGAGCGGGCTTCTCCAGGGAGCTTCTGGGGTGGAGAAGAGGGATCAACTCCTCCGGGAGTTCGGCTTTCGCACGGTGGACAAGGCGGAATACGCCCTGATAGCCAGTTGCTTCTTACCCTCTTTGGTGCCCCAGGACACAAAGGCCTTCAGCCAATTGCTAAGACATTTTAAGATAGACTATACCTTGCTGCCTCAGGAGCACTGCTGTGGCAACGTGTTTTACCGCCAGGCACTGGATGACAAGAGCGATGAGGAACTGAGACAGGCCAATCTCCTGGGCCAGGAGTTTCTGGAGAAGAACCTGCACCAGGCCCAGGAAGTGGGGGCCAGCAAGGTCATCCTTTTCTGCATCGGCTGTGACATGGTCTACAGCCAGTTCAAGAACGCTGTGGCTCAGGAAATATTGTGGTATCCCACCCTCTTAGCTCGCCTTTTTCATGGCGGCAGGCTGGAACTTGAAGCCGACTATTATGCCGGCTGCCATTACTACTACCGGAATCTGGGCTCCCAGCCTGACCTGGACTCGGCCCTGGCAGTATTGAAGCGGATCGAAGGTCTGCGGCTGAACCAGCTCAACCATCGGTTGTGCTGCACCAGGCCGCAGCAGTTGGAGACCCTGGTGGCCAGCATCCGGAACAAAACCGTGATCACCCCCTGCGGTGGCTGTGCCATGTATCTTCAGCTAGCCCTCAAGGAGAAGGGGGACTATCGGGTGGTAATGCTGCCACAAGTGGTCTTGGCCGCCGCCAGCGGGGAGGGGTTGTAGGTTGTCAGGTCGTGCTGGAGGATCAATGGGGGGTACCGTCCAGTGTCACTCCCTGAAGAGGCACTGGCTGAGGATCAGCATTTCATGCCGTATTTTTTGGTTTGATCAATATCACTCCGGGGAAAAGTCACGGAGTGCGCTTCTGTGGGATAGGATAAAGATCTACCTGGCAAGACAGTTTAGCCGTTGTGCTAAAGCCAGGGCTGCCCACCGAAATCCTTACGTCTGATTGTAAGCGCGTAGAAAGTCGTCCCTTGATATTCCTGACTTTGTGCAGATCGTGCGCAATGTCGAAGTCTTAATCTTGGGGTGGCCAGGCATAGTGAGAGGCGTTTTGGTCTCGTCGGGGTTGTCGCGTATCATAGCAATATGTTCTCTCTCCCTGACCAGCCTGAAGCCCAAGATCTCGAAGGCCTTTATGACCCGAGGCTTGGGCGCACCCACTGGGAATTTCCCGGTCAAACATTTACCCCCGTCTCTGCGATGAAGGCCTCCAGAACAGGTGGCTCTAGCTCGAGCATCTCATGGCCAAAGGTTTCGATATGAAACCGGATGGCGGACTTTACGTCGGACAAGGCCTGTTCGTAACTATCGCCCTGCCCCACCACAATACCCTTCAAGCCCAGAGGGTATGCTACATACCCGTCGGAGGTCTTTGTTGTGCTTCAATGGAAGTCGGACAATCAGCTTTGAGGAAAAATGTTAGGCCCTCCTGGGGAAGTATAATGATCGATAGGAGGGAGTAATACTGTGGAGAGAAGTCAAGGTAGGCACATGAGTGCTGAAGAGAAGCTGAGGGTAGTGGAGGAGGGGAGGGGGTCGGGGGCCACGATAAGCGAGGTATGCCGACGCCATCAGATTGCCTACACCCAGT
>VGOE01000143.1 GCA_016876035.1 Chloroflexota bacterium | reverse complement strand
GTGCATGACACGGTAGAGAAGGTTCATATAATCGATATGCAGCTTCACCCCGCCACCCTTGAGCAGGTCGAGCAGGTAGGCTTTGGTTCCCTCGGGCAGGTTCCAAACCGCCCCAGGGGCAACGGCGATATCCTCCGACTCCTCGATATTCTCCAGCACCGCGATGGGATTGCCGCTCAGTTCCAGGATGCGTGACAACTGGGACACGGCGCGGTTCAGCTCCCGCTGCGGCTCCATGATCACCGGCAGGTCTGACACGCCCCAGAACTGCTTCGGCTCTCGCAGGTTGGGATAGATAATGAAGGGAATGAACCCGTAGGGATTGGCGATGGCGCTGTGGATGGCATCATCGATCCACAGAGTGAAGTTTTCTGCCGTCCAGTCCTCGATGATGGTGACGGCGTCTTTCTGCGGCGTGACGCCGTAGATTTCCTCCACCTGCTCCCTGGTGAGCGTATAGCGCGAGGCCACCCGGTAGAGGCTGGAGACATCGTCGCCCCGCCACCAGGAGAAAAGCCCCTGGACATCCGGGGCAGTGACGCGCACCCGCTTCTCGTCAGAGTCCCACATAACCTTGTAAGCCGCGTCCCCCAGGATGGAGCAGTCCACCTCAGTGTCGAAATCCAGGAGCGCCAGGTGGTTGTCGTCGTAGGCCTTTTGCAGGGCATCTTCAGCCTTTCTGGCCCGCTCTCTTTCCTCTGCCGTCCCGCCAGCCGGGTGCACCACGGGAGTGATGCCCGACATGACATAGGACGTCATCTTGTCGATGAACACCTTGGCGTAGTTGAAGGTCAGGCGGCGCTGGTTGCCCGGGGCAACCCCGCTCAAGGCGGGCCAGTGCTGGCCTCCGTAGAAATCGAGATACTGCCGGTAGCGCTGTAAGCGTTCCCGGTCTTTATTCTTCAATAGGTTGGGAAGTATATCAGCCATTTCGTGTCACTCCTTCTATTCTTTCGATTGCGGGCTTGGGCCTCGCCTTGGGCGAGGCCCAAGCCCGCAATCTCGTCTCTTATTCCTGTCGCACCCCTCCCCTGGCCACCTTAGGGGCATAGTCCCGGGCGGCTTCCACCACTAGCGCCAAGCTCATCAGCAGGTCGTCGTGCCCCTCAGACGGGTCAACGTAGAAGTTCATGGTCTGGTTGGGACGGTACTCCGCCCGCGCCTTTTCCAGTTGGCGCATGGCCTCCCCGTATTCCGCCGAGCCGTCGCCTTCAAACAGCTTCAGCCGCCCCGAGTTGATGGCCGCCAGCAGATTGAATCCCAGCTCAGACTTCGATTGCTGGGTGAACTTGAAGGGGTGAACCCTGCTCCCCACCGCCTTCGCCAGAAAGCTGGCCACCGGCTCTCCCATGCCCGTGGCATCCACCACGACACGGCGGCAGTTCCACACGTTTTTCAAGATGTCTACCATCTGCGGGTATAGCTCGTGGTGTTTCCGGCCTGTCCAGGTGTAGAGTTCCACCACGCTAAGGCTGGGGGCAAGCCACAATACCCCTGTGGTGCTGGGCAAGCCGTGCCCCTCTCCGCCCCCTGGGGTGTCGGCCCGTGGGGCCGACACCCCCGACACCTCAGCGATGGCGATCGCCGTGGCATCGCGCCCGGGATGTCCTGCCAGGAGGTCTGAGGTCTCTTCTCCTGCCAGGTCAATGCCTGCAATATAGAAGCCGCCGCTCCGCGGCTCATGGCGTCGCGGGTGCCGCCCTTGGAGCTGCGCCAGTTGCACTGGCCCCAGGAGTCGGCCCCCGCCCTGGACTGGCAGCAAGGCGTACTGGGTACGAAAGAGCGGGTGGTTCTCCCCCAGGCGCTCTCTTTCTCTCAGAACGTAATCACGGTAGTCAGCATTGTATTTAGCCACTTCCTGCCAGTCGTAGCGGAAGTGGCGCCGCCTGCCGTCCTGGCGCTCCAGTTCCAGGTTCGTCTGTTTCACCTCTTCCAGGAGGGTGGTATCGTCCCAGGTAGTGCCATAGAGGACGTTGGTGCAGTTGGTGGCCGCCCCCATGGGGCGGAACTCCTTGGTGTACTTCTCCTTGTCAATGTCCTGGGCTTCGTCCATCTCCAGCAGGATGTCCGCCGTGTGTCCGACGACGTTTGAACTGACGTCAGCCGACAGGAAAACGGCCCGCGCCGCCCCCAGCGACACCATATAACCCATCTCCGAGCGCCAGATTCCGGCAAAACCATAGTCGTCGAGGCGATCCTTCAGGCGCTGCAGGGAGATGACCGTCTGCGGCTTGAAGGTGGGTGACGCCTTGATCAGCGTTCCGCCGCGGCTCAGGTGCAGGGTCAGCAGGGTCAGTTCCAGCAGGGCGGAAAGCTCGTTCTTGCCTCCCTGGCGGGCGATCTCCACCGACAGCGTCTGGCCTTCACGCTTCTGGACAGATTCCAGCACCGCAGCGGCCACCTCCTGTTGATACGGTCTCAGCTTGATCATTGGTTTTCCCTATTATTTCCCAGGCAGTGTAGGGGCAGGCGTAAAGCCTGCCCCCCCACCCCACGAGGGCACAGCACGCTGTGCCCCTACGGCTACGCCGGGCCTCTACCCCACCCTACCCCCTACGGTATGAACTTCAACCCCAGAGGGATAGCCACTTCTTTTAGCACCGTGGTGATGGCCTCCTTCAGGTCATTCTTCTGCTCCGGGGTTATTTTGTACTTGGTGCGCATCAGCCTGGCCAGGGTGCTGACCGTCTGCATCTGGAGGTCAATGCGGTCGGGATGCTTCTCCAATAGTTCCCTCAGCTTGAACCTCAGGACAGCGATCTCCCCCTCCAGTCCCTCAATCCCCTCCGCCTCAGCCACCTCTAGCTGCTCCGCTTCGCTGAGCACCCTGGAGTAGAACCCGTGTTTACGAGCGTTTTGGTTGCCTGGCTGTCCGCCTTTTCTTCTGCCCATCTTTGCCCTCATTGATTTGTATCTGGACGGCTGCCAGCACCAGCGCATGGGCCGCCACGTCCCATCTCTGGTTATGGATAGCCGT
>VGOE01000142.1 GCA_016876035.1 Chloroflexota bacterium | reverse complement strand
TCGCTGACCTTTTATTTTCGAAGTAATGGTGTGGGGTGGGGCGTGGCTTCGTAAGTCGCGTTTCCCAAGCCGACCGTCACACGCTGCTGACTGACAGCTAACATTCCCCCGGCTTTGGACCTGTTATCTGGCCGAAGGGTTATTTGCCCGTTTGTAGAGATTCAGGCTACCCTTCTCTTCCATAACCACTTGGCCGTGGCCCTCCAGAAATTGAAGGTGGGCCAGGGTTTCCCGCACAGCCAGCATGTGATTGGTGGCGTCCATCTCCTGCCAGGGGCCTACGTCCCAGTGAACCCTACTCGCCAGGTCCCAGGGGGTTGAGAGGTGATCGGACAATCCTGCCAGCACCTCGGTGAGGCGCTGCTGGTGATGCTCCAGGATCTCATCTACTCTCCGCGCCAGATGGTCAAAAGGCCTCTCGTGGGCCGGCAGGACCAGTCCCGCGTCCATGGATCGGACCTTTCTTAAAGCCTTCAGAAATTGACCGAGCTGGTCATAGCTGGTGAGGTGGCTGGGGGAGATGTGAGGGGTGATCTCAACTAGAACGTGGTCGCCTGAAAAAAGCACTTTGTTCTTTTCATCATAAAGGCACATGTGCCCGGGGCTATGGCCCGGAGTGAGGATAGCTCGCAGGTGGCCATCCCCTTCCAGCGCATTTTCCTCCCCCTGGAGCACGATGTCTGGCTTCAGGCCTCTGGGAAAGAGATTCCTACCGAAGCTGGCTCTCTGATAGAAACTATCCAGTTCCAGCGGTGGCACGCCTAGGCCCTTAGCCCATTGCACTATCCCATCCAGCGTCCACGTTTGGGCTGGGCTGACAGCATACTGCAGGATATCCCAATCCTGCTGATGGATTATCACCTTAGCCCCAGAAGCTGCCTGAACGCGTAATGCCATTCCGCTATGGTCGGGGTGGTAATGGGTGATAAACAGCCCCTTGATGTCCTTCAAGAGAATGCCCAGCGCCTGTAGCTGTCGGCACAATGAATCAAAGCAACTATCGTCGTTGAAGCCGCAGTCCACCATCAACCAACCATCATCCTCTTCTATCAGATAGCATAGTGTACCGAAAGACTCGTCCCCCGACGTAAGCTGTGGCAGAGAGGGAACATCCAGCATGTAGATCCCGGGGAGTATCCGACGAGGTTCTTCTTTCATTTTATGAACGTCTGGCTCTTCAGCGCGGTCAAGTTTTCAGTATACCATCAAAGGTCGGGAGATTACCAAGTTTCGCGGCGTTGGAGGCACTAGGATCTGTGACACGCCTTCACTGCCGGTCGACTGCTGCTGCAATCCTTTACCGCTACCGTGACAGTTTTCAATCCTCTATTGCCAGACCTGCCAACTTCCCCTTGTTGGTAGATTTCTCAAGGGAGGGGTGGTTGTGGTATAAGAGGGATGCGGGCGCAGGACAGTCAGAAAAGGCCAGGCAGCATGCTTTACCCAAACAAAGGGCTTGGCCTTGTTATCACAGCCAAATACCAGGACACAACAGATTTCAAAGGAGGTAAGACAGTGGCAGTACGAACTCGTGAACAATACATCCAAAGCCTGAGGAAGCAGAACCCCAAGGTCTACATGGACGGGAAGCGGGTGGAAAGCATCGTTGATCACATTGCTTTCAAAGTGGGCATAAACTCTGCTGCTGTGACCTACGATCTGGCGAACGATCCCAAATACCTGGAACTGTCGAGGGTGAGGTCTCCCCTTATCAACGAGGAGATCAGCCGCTGGACTCACATAATGGGGAACGATCGGGATGCCATGGTTAAGGTCAGCCTGATGAAGGCCGTGGGAGAATACCTGTGCCCGTGCATTTACAGGTGCATCACCAGCGACCTCTTGCATGCTGCCTGGGCCGTCAGCTATGACATCGATAAGAACTACAACACCAACTACCACCGCAATGTTGCCCAGATAGTGAAGGAGGCTCAGAGGAACGACTGGATAATTGGGGGTGGGCTGGTGAGTCCTAAGGGGGATAGAAGCAAGGGGTCGGGCGAGCAGGCAGACCCGGATATGTATCTGCACGTGGTGGAAAAGAGAAAGGACGGCATTGTGGTCAGAGGGGCAAAAGCCCATGCCACGGCTGCCCCATACACTAACATGCTGTGCATTGTGGAGATGGAGCCTTCACCTGAGTACTTTGTTGGCTTCTTCACTCCGGTGGATACCGAAGGGATAACCTTTATCTGTAGAGCCGCTCATGCGCCCAAGGAGACTAAGGAGATAGAGAACCCGCTGAGCTCTAGATTTGGCGGTCACGTGGAGTCGTTGATCATATTTGACGATGTCTTTGTGCCCTGGGAGAGAGTCTTCATGTGCGGTGAGTGCGAGTGGATTATGACCTTCGGCCCGATACTGGCAGCCTCCCACCTGTGGCACAAGTGCATGTGCCGCTGGGCCAGCATGGATCTATCTATTGGAGCTACAGCCCTGGTGGCCGATTACAACGGTGTGGGCAGCGCGCCCATCATCATAGACAATCTGTCTGAGATGGCTATGGGCGCAGAGATAACACGCTCTTGCGCTGTGGCAGCAGCGGTGGAGGGCTGGAAACACGAGTCCGGGGCGTATGTTCCCAAGCTCTCGCCCGTGGCTGCTGGAAAAGTCTACGCTGCTAAGAAGCTGGGCGAGGATCGCTACTTCATGCAGGACACGGCCGGCGGGCTGGTTTCCACTATGGCGTCGGAGAAAGACTATAGGAGCCCTGTAACTGGAAAGTATCTGGAGAAATACTACCGGGGGAGGGAAGGCGTACCCACGGAACACAGGGTGCGGGCTTTCAAGCTTATGGAAGACCTGACGGCCTCTGAGTTTGCTGGGTGGTATCATACCATGTGTATCAGCGGCGGAGGATCTTCGCAGTCGTTCAAGAGTGTGCTGGCTATGGAATATGACTTTGAAAGGTGCAAAGAAAAGGCCAGGCGCGCTGCCCAAATAGAGGAATAGTGCGTACGGCAAGACAAAGGTCTTCCTGTAGAACGGCAGGCTGTGTGGTGACCTCCCGCTGCTGTTAGGAATTTTTGAAAAGTGAACTCCTTTACGATTCAAAAGTGAACTCTAGGGAACTCAGCCAGAGGATAGTCAAGAGAGTGGACCATCTGGTTGTTCCACCATAATCGGACATGCAAAAC
>VGOE01000141.1 GCA_016876035.1 Chloroflexota bacterium | reverse complement strand
ATGTAAGCCACATGAAAACCCCGCGGCGGGTCGTCTGTGGCTTGCTCTGGACACAAAGAGCGGCACGAGAGGTGGCAAAACTGCTCTCGCACCCCCCCCCGACCTGTACCACTCACGGATTATGGCACCACCGGGCTGGTGTGCTACCACAATATCACCGCCCTCGACCTGACCGGCTACAACTGGGTGCGGTTCTGGGTCAGGTGCCTGTCAGACCTCGACGCCGGAGACCTGCAACTGAAGCTGGACGACAGCCAGGGCTGCGGCTCACCCGTGAAGTCCCTGGATATCCCCGACCTGGTATCCGGCGTGTGGCATGAGCACCAGGTCCTTCTGGGAGATACCTCCGGCCTGAGCGGTGTCGTCTCCCTTGGCCTGTCCATGGCTGTGGACAAGGGGGCCATGAGCGTCTGGCTGGACAACATCCGTGCCCTGAAAGACAGCTACAAGTGGGAGGACGACGAGCTGGACAGGCACATCGCCCATGCCCTGAAGGAGCTGAGCCACTATGTTCCCTACGAGGCGACAGCGGACATCGCCACCACTGCGGGCAGCCGCGAGGTCAGCATCGCTGGCCTGAGCGGCCGCATCCGGGTCCTGGCCATGGAGTACCCTGTGGGGAAACAGCCACCCCGCTATCAGCGCTTTTCGCTCTGGCAGGACACTGTTACTTTGCTGGGCGAGGCTGTGCCCGACGGGTCCGACTGCCGCCTCTACTATGGGAAGTTGCACGCCATCGACGCCGGCGGTTCCACGGTTCCAGCGCCCCTGGAGGACCTGGTTTCCCTTGGCGCCCAGGGATATGCCTTGCAGGCCTATGCTTCCTATGCTGTGGAGCGAGGGCAGGCGGACTACCGCTACGGGCAGGAGGCCGCCCTGGAGGAGAGCCGGAAACTGCTGGGCGACTTCCGCTCGCAGCTCAAGCGCCTGGGGAGGCAGGGCAGAGTCAGGGTGTCCTCTCTGTATGTGGCTGCTAGCGAGGCGGTGGGGGAGAGCGGGGTGGTGGGGTGGTGACAAGATAGGGTGAACACAATATGCCCCAATCAATTCCCTTTGAAATCAGTGTCTAGTGGATATTGCGGGTCGTCAATAGGGCACCGATGGCAACGGTCGTGCTGGCAAGGGGAAGTGCTAGGAGTCGTGGTGGCTAAATACTCTGAGTTGGAAGTCTATCTCACTCATGACGGGGCAATTTTGCCTTGGCCTCAACTAATGTCCGATGTGTGCTTTTGCTTTTCCCGCTTCCAGCTTGGCTCCCATGTCTTCGAATACCTTCAGCGCCTGCTGGTGGTGCTCCAGCGCCTTATCAAGCTCTCCCTGTATCCGATACACTTCCCCCATGTTGCCCAGATCGCGGGCTTCGCCTTTTTTCCTATGTCTGGCCAATTATTGAAAGGGAAGTCTATCAGCCTGAACACCGCACAAACGGGTATTGACAACTACTGGTTAATCTGCCTATAGTCATGATAGAATGTTGTAAAGGAGTGGGGTAAGGTACATAGTTCGCCTGCTATTGAGTGCTCTGATAAAGATGGCATCACGGTGGTCTGCAACAGGGACTACTGGGATAACCATATCGTGTCTAGGCATACAGAAATGAAGGGGTGCGAAGCACTAACAAAGGCAACGATAGAGAGTCCTGATGAGATTCGGCAGGATAAGAGCTATGTCAACAGAAAGGTATTCTATAAGTTAGTAAAGTTTCAGTGCTGGCCACAGCGACAACTCCTTCGTGTCATTATTGAGTATACTCGAGGAGGAAGATTTCACAGAAAGGAGACAGGCCGTATAGTAAGTGCAATGGCCTCTTTTCATTCTAGACCAGGGGAGGTTCTATTATGGCCGAAATAACTAGAACGAAATATCCCAATATAGGCCTCGACCAGCTTCTGAGAATGTCAAAGATGCCCGATCTAGAATGTGTGTATTACGATAAGGATGACACGTTTTGTATCTATTCCGGTAGTCCACGTCCAGCAGTATCGTTCGACATCAATGGAGAAGTATGGCTTAGGATTGATCCAGATAGCGGTGACATTATCGGTTTAGAAATAGAGGACTTTGAATCTATTTTTCTAAAGAGACACCCTGAACTCTCCCCAGCTTGGCAACAAGCTAAGCCATATTGTCGTTCAAAGAAACCATCAAAGCATGTTGAGTCAACTTGGGAATCATTCCTACGAATAATTATGGGTCTCCTATCTAGCATTCTCAAAAATAATCCCCCACAAGCAACGCTGATGGCTTACTAGTTAATTCTCCTACTTCCCTAATCTGATATTGACTGATCTCTTCCCCAAAGAGGCATTAGCTCTATCAACGTCAACCGAAGAGAACGTCTGACTTCAACTCCTTGACAAAGTGCAGTAGACTATTCTAACATTATGGTGGTAGAAATCGGTAATACCAATTGTATTGCTATCGATTATGGGAGTCCATTATGACTACAGTGAAGTTGACTATCAGTTTGCCTTCGAATCTGGTTTCTCTTGCTGATGAGGTTGCCAGAGAGAAGCGAATAAGCCGTAGTAAGGTAGTCTCTTCATGCCTGGAAGAACTGGCCAGGAAGCGGTTTGAGGAACAGATGGCAGAGGGCTACAAGGCTATGGCTGACGAGCACTCCGAGTTTGCCAGGTTGACTCAGGACATAGCACACGAAGTTATACCGGAGTGGAAATAGCGTAGGTCATGGGCGGTGAGATCAAGCGCGGGGAAATCTACTGGGTAAATTGGAACCCATTGAGGGGCAGTGAGCAGGCTGGCATAAGGCCTGCTCTCATTATCCAGAATGACATTGGGAATAAATATAGTCCCAATACCATCGTAGCCTCGTGCACCACAACTTCTCGCAAATCTCATCCCTTTCTTGTTCCCATTAAGGCTAAAGAGAGTGGCCTGCCTTCTGATTCTGTATTGCATTCAAGATGACAGTTAATATATAATATTGCCATGGAGGTGATTCCATGGCAAGAACAGCCCGGTTTTCGGATGAGGAAGTAACAAGAGCATGTGAACTCAGGGACAAAGCGACTACAGTAACGGAGCTTCGCAAGGCGTTGTCGGTTTTATTGATCGCTGAGGCAGGTTTGGACACAAGCCAGACGTCAGAGATACTGGGGATCAGTAAGAGGACGGTGTTTCGCAATCGTAGCAGTATTCGCCATCAAGATGAAGAGAGACGGAACACATGGGGCGGACGGCGCCACTACAGTATGACGATTGAAGAGG
>VGOE01000140.1 GCA_016876035.1 Chloroflexota bacterium | reverse complement strand
GTCATCTTGAATGCAATACAGAATTAGTTCCTCTCCGCCCGCCTCTCTGGCATGCGGACTACCATGAGATATTAATAAGTATCGCAAAAGAGGTAGATCATGGCAGACACGAGCGTTATCGCCACCTATAAACTCACCAAGGTTTTTTCCGGCGACATCAGGGCAGTTGATGGCATCGATTTCGAGGTCAATGCGGGCGAGATCTTCGCTTTCCTGGGACCCAACGGCGCCGGCAAGACCACCACCATCAAGATGCTGAATACTCTCCTTCTCCCCACCTCTGGCACTGCCACGGTGGCTGGCTTCGACATCGTGAAGAACCCGGCTGAAGTGCGCCGGCGGGTCGGCTACGCGGCTCAGGACGTGGGGGTGGATGAGCACGCCACCGGGCGTGAGAACCTGACGCTTTACGGCCACTTCTACAGGCTGGACAGTAAGACCGTCAAGCAGCGGGTGAAAGAGCTATTTGAACTCGTGGGTCTGACCGGTGATGAGAACAGGATGGTCTCCACTTACTCCGGCGGCATGCGCAAGCGTCTCGATCTGGCTATGGGACTTATTCATCAGCCCCAGGTGATCTTTCTGGATGAGCCGACAACGGGACTTGACCCCCAGACCAGGGTCCACCTTTGGGACTACATCAACAAACTGGCCAAGACCATGGGAGTGACCATATTCCTCACCACTCACTACATGGAAGAGGCTGACCACCTGGCAGACCGCATTGCCATCATAGACCTGGGCAAGATAATGACCATAGGCACATCAGATGAACTCAAGAAGTCCATAGGCGGCGATGTGGTGACGCTGACTCCTCCTGTAGAAAAGGATGAGGAGCGCCAGGAGTTCGTCAGGCGCGCCGAGGAGGCTCTGTCAGGCAGGCCGTTCGTGGCACAAACGAAGCCGGCTGACGGTGAACTGGCGGTTTATGTGAAAGACGGGGGAGCAGCCATACCGGCCATAATGCAGACCCTCGGCAGCCAGGGGATCGAGGTCAAGACAATATCGATGTCACGGCCGTCGCTGGATGACGTGTTTCTGAAATACACCGGTCGCACCATACGCGCCCAGCAGGGCACCCCGACTACCTTCGTTCAGCTGAAGCGGCAACAGAACAGGAGACGAACGCGATGACCAGTGTTCTATTCGACACCTGGTACATAGTCCTGCGTGACCTAAGGGCGCGTATCCGTATGCCCGTGTTCATATTCATCAGCCTGTTTCAGCCTATCCTGTGGCTGGTGCTTTTCACCCAGATATTCAAGTCTTTGGGCAACATGTCAGGCCTGGAAGGCTCCAGCTATCTCCAGTTCTTTGCCCCAGGCGTGATAGTCATGACGGTGCTGTTTAGCTCAGCCTTTTCGGGCTTTGCCACGCTGATGGACATGGATGCAGGCGTATTGGCCAAGATGATGGCCACGCCGGTAACCCGGGTCTCCATCATAACGGGCCGTGTCATTGCCACTGTATTGACAGGAATAGTTCAAGCGCTGATAGTCTTCGTCGTGGCCGCCATTATGGGCGTGCATGTTGAAACGGGCGCGCCTGGGGTGCTCCTCGTACTTCTGCTCGTGGCATTGCTTGGGATGGGGTTTGCGGCCTTTTCCAATGGTATGGTGCTGCTTCTTAGACGGCAGGAAACCTTCATGGCGGTTATCAATCTTATTACCATGCCTCTGATGTTCATGTCTTCTATGATGATGCCGCCTCAGTTGTTGCCCAACTGGCTCGATACGGTAAGGCAGTTCAACCCGGTGGACTACACCATAGTGGGCGTCCGCAACCTCATGCTGACGGGCTATGTCTGGTCCGACCTGTGGAAGTCACTGGCAGTGCTTTGTGCCTTCGCTGCCGCAATGGTTGCCTTCGGCACTATGATGTTCCGCACCAGGGCAGAATAAGGAAGAAGGTTTTTCCAACTCCTCACACCACCCCTTTTTTGAGGCCACGGTGCTTTGCTGCTACAATTATGGTAGCAAGAAAGGGATGAAAATTTCGTAGGGTGGGTGAAGTCCTTCTTGGGAAGGACGGAACCCACCATCTCCGCTCCTAGGTGGTGGTGGGTTGCATTTCATTCCACCCACCCTACGGTCTACAATTATGGTAGCAAGAAAGGGATGGAAGAAGAGCCTCAAGCGGTAGCAGTACCCAGGGATGCAGCCACGCTTATACTCATGCGGAATGGCGGGTGGGCGGGACACAGGCTGGAGATCCTGATGTTGCGACGGCATTCCAAGAGCGCTTTCTTGCCCGGTGCTTATGTCTTCCCGGGAGGTAGGGTGGAGGTGGCAGACTGCGGCCGTGATGCGGAAGGGCTCTGCCACGGGATCACTCCCCAACAGGCCCAGATCATAATCGATGGTGCTACCCCGCCGGAGAGGGCGTTAGGCTTCTTTGTCACCGCTATCCGCGAGGCCTTCGAGGAAGCGGGGATACTGCTGGCCTACAGAGAATCGCCGGATTTGATGGCTATCAACGAGGATGAGAAGACGCGGTTCAGCCAGTACCGCCAGCAAGTGCAGAAAGACCCTTCGTCCTTTGCTGCCATGGTGCGGAGTGAGGGAGTAACGCTGGCTGCCGACAGACTATTCTATTTCGCTCACTGGATTACACCGGAGATCGTCCCCATCCGGTTCGACACCCGCTTCTTTGTGGCTGCGGCCCCGCCGGGTCAAGAGGCTCTGTTCGATGCGTTGGAGACCACCGATAGCCTGTGGATCACGCCTCAGGAGGTCCTGGAGAAGCGTAGAAAAGACGAGCTAGACGTGCCTTTCCCCACGTTCTGCAATGTCAAGACACTCGCGGAATTCTCCAGTGTCGATGAGGTGATCTCTTCCACGGTGGGCAAGGAAGTGCCTTGCATCCAGCCGCTCCTTGATATGCTAAGCCTGGGTTGAAAGTCATCCGCATCCTGGAGCTGGAGCTTGACAGGCTTAGTGAATCTGACGGTCGGGTTTCCTAACCCGACCGTCAGAGGCTATCCTTGGCAGTTCGTATTCCACCAGTCATTGAGACGATTGTATCCTGGATGGTCTGAACTTACCTTGATGAACTTGTTGCCAGGTAAAGGTCTTATGTTGTGCTTCAATGGAAGTCGGACAATCAGCTTTGAGGAAAAATGTTAGGCCCTCCTGGGGAAGTATAATGATCGATAGGAGGGAGTAATACTGTGGAGAGAAGTCAAGGTAGGCACATGAGTGCTGAAGAGAAGCTGAGGGTAGTGGAGGAGGGGAGGGGGTCGGGGGCCACGATAAGCGAGGTATGCCGACGCCATCAGATTGCCTACACCCAGT
>VGOE01000139.1 GCA_016876035.1 Chloroflexota bacterium | reverse complement strand
CTCGAAGCCGTCTGGATCAAAGACAAGAAGGTGTTAGCGGTTACTCCGAGGGCTGAATTCAGACCGTTCTTCGATCTGCAATATGAGGGGAAGTCAAATTATGTATTGCAGATACGACCCCGGGGGGGTTATAGGCCGCGTCATCATTGGGGGTAGTTTACCAACCTATTCGGCCAGGCAACCTCTTTCCCACAGGCCTGCCTGAAACCCCGGCGGCTCTTTCTTACCCTCAGGCCTATCCTCAAGAGAGCGGAAGCGTCTTGGACTTTCTCCGTCTGTAGACAACGTAGACGCCAGCACTCACCCCAAGCAGGGCCAGAATCCCCAGTGCCAGGGCGACCCATAAAGTCGTATCAGAGCCCTCCCCATCTTCCGCTGGGGCAGCTTCTGGGCGCGCCTTTCCCGCCAGAGCGTAGAGGCTGAAGTGGTCTACCTTCACCCAAACATAGCCTTCGTAGGTCTTACCGTAATGCTCAACGTTGTCGGTATTTACTCCCACCTCCCTCACCCATTCCAGGTCGGTGGTGACCTTGACCCATTTCCCTTCCCCTTCGTTCCAGCGATAGAGGCAGAGCGTGGTCTCGTCTATGTCCTCCGGGTCGTTGCAGTCTCCGTCGCCGTTACGGTCCAATTCGGAGGCCGTGTAGTATATTTTGACCAGAGCCCAATCTATGTTGTCATTACTCTCACTCTGCACATTCTCGCTCACCCAAATGTCCATGTACTTGCCCACCGCCAGTTCACCCTTTGCCAGACCGTTTTCGTGGCTCAAGATGTGTGGCGTGGTGGTATCATTGTATCGGGTAATAGTGACTGACGGTGTAACTATCTGGATCAGGTCTACCTCGAAGTAGAAATCGATCTCCTTTATGGCCTCCAGGAAGAAGAAGTCCTTCGCCTCGGGGTAGGTCAAAGAGACGCTGTTCTCGGTGATGTTTACCCTGAGGTTCTTGAGCGTGGACAGCACTCTCCAGTAGTCGCTGTGGTAGGGCCGGGTCAACATTATCACCAGCTTGTTATCCGGCCAGATGTCCGCACCCCGGGCAAAACGGTACACGTCTGATGCCAGCATTCTTTCGATAATCTCACCTTCCTCAGATAATAAGCTGTAGGTGATACTGCCCACCGTGCCCTCTTCCTGGCTGGGATACCCCAGGAGGATAACGTACGCCTTCTCCTGGTAGTCGGGGATGTCCGCCAGCGTGCCAGAGGTCACCTGGGTATACTGGCTCAAGCCGGCGATGAACTGTTTATAGTCTCCGGCACCGTCATCATAGAGGACGAACACCTCATCCACGTGTGAAGCAGTGGTATCCGGGTCGAGGGCATCCTCAATGCCGTCGTTGTCGCTATCCCGGCTGAGGGGATTAGTGCCGTAGAGCACTACCTCCTGGAAATCGGTCAGCCCGTCTCCATCCGTGTCGGGGTTGAGCGGGTTGGTCCACAGCTCCAGCTCATCGCTGTCAGAAATTCCATCGCCGTCAGAGTCCTGGCTCAGGGGATCGGTGCCGTGGAGGACTTCATAGCCATCGCTGAAGCCATCGCCGTCGGTGTCAGGATTGTTGGGGTCAGTGCCCAGAATATATTCCTGGTAATCGAAGAGCAGGTCCCCATCAGTATCAGGATTGGTGAGACTGGAGCCGAAGGCGACCTCCTGGGCATCGGTCAGCCCATCGCCATCGGTATCGGGCTTCCGTGGATTGGAGCCAAGGTGGAACTCCTCCAGGTCAGTGAGGCCATCCCCATCGGTATCTCTCTTCAACGGATCGCTGCCCCAGGCCACTTCGGTACCGTCATCCAGCCCGTCGCCGTCCGTGTCACAGGATGTTATGAGGGTGCCTAGCTCTCTCTCGGCAAAATCACTCAGCCCGTCGCCATCGGTATCGATATTGCGGGGATTGGAGCCAAGGTGGAACTCCTCGTAATCGCTCAGCCCGTCGCCATCGGTATCGGCTAGATGGGGGTCACTGGTGACATGGATGGTCTGCATGCCGCTGGCGGAGGTGAAGGTGATGTACCAGCCGGCGGTCTCGACCCAGTCAGGGAGCCCGTCGCCATCGCTATCAGACTTCGTCGGGTCGGTGCCCAGGTCCACGGCATTGCGCACCTCGAAGCCGTCGGAGAGTCCATCGGCATCAGTGTCGTATTTGTATCTACTGGTGCGACTCTCCACTGGTTCCAGCTTCCACTTCTGGTCGTCGGCTCCGGTGTAGGTCTCCTGGACTACATTAGCTCCGCTATGGGCATCCCCAGCAATACCCAACACCTTGCCGCTGTGCTTGTTCACAATCCTGTAATAGCCTTCCCCGACAGGTTCCAGCGTCCACCTCTGGTCATCGTATTGCCCATAATATGGTTTGGTTGCCACGCTGGCCCCTTCTTTAGAACTGCCATCCGAGATGCTCAGACAGCCGCTGTTGGACTTGGCGTAAATCTGGTAGTAGCCACCGCGGCTGATGCGGAATTTCTCCTTCACTCCAATCTGGTCAGCCACCGCCATTAGCTTGCCCGGGTAAGCCGCCAGGTCTGCCGAGACATACTTCCCATTCCAGGCCTGCAAGACCGCCGTCCCATCATCCTGGTAGAAGAGCTGGAACCTTTCTGTCCGTCCGATACTGCTGGCCACTGCTACCAGCTCGCCAGGGTAAGCCGTCAGGTCGGCCGAGACATACTTCCCATTGGAGGCTTTCAATGCCACCGTGTTGTTCCCCAGGTCAATGATGTGAAATCTCTCTTCTGACTGTTTATAGTTATTGGCTGTGGTCACCAGCTTGTCGGAGTGCGTGCCAACGTACTTGGCATTCCAGGCTTTCAGGGCTATGGCATTATCCCCCAGGTCAGCCGTCAGGCTCCACTTCTGGTCTGTCCCACCGTTGTAGGCGTTTGTCTGGAGAGCAGAGCCCAGAGCACCGGCACTCAGAGACAGGTCACTGGCTTTATTGACTATCTGGTAATAGTCAGCGGTCGCTGAGTTTTCCACGCTGTTACTAAGTCCATCGCCGTCTTTGTCTTGACAGGAAATGGCACTCCAGTTCAAGAAATCATTTAGATTCCCCGGCAATATATCAAAGTACAGGGTAGACCCATGGCTTGCGACTTTTGTACTGGCGTCTTCATCGGTGTAGCTATGCCGGGATGACGTGCCCAGGACGGATTTGTCATAGTAAACTTTGAAGTGAGTGTTGAGCCAAACTGTCAAGGGGTAATTGACCACCCAAATCCGTGGATTGATAAGGGAACCTGAAGCTATGCAGATTCACTTTTATACCAACCTTCCGGGTGGTTGAAAAGGGTAATACTTTGTAATACCATACCCTTATGGCGAAAGTAGTAGTAACGT
>VGOE01000138.1 GCA_016876035.1 Chloroflexota bacterium | reverse complement strand
CTGGCTTGTGTCCAAACCTGCCTCAGCGATCAATAAAACCGACAACGCCTTGCGAAGCTCCGTTACTGTAGTCGCTTTGTCCCTGAGTTCACATGCTCTTGTTACTTCCTCATCCGAAAACCGGGCTGTTCTTGCCATGGAATCACCTCCATGGCAATATTATATATTAACTGTCATCTTGAATGCAATACAGAATTAAACGCTGCCCTGGCCATCTGGGCGCCAGTACTCTCCTCATGACGGTAGATGAGGCGATGCCAGCCCACAGTAAGATTGATGCTACCATTATGGCTCCAGCCTCCTGAGGCGGTATGTCCCCCATACCAGGAGGCGACTATATGCCCATCAATCTCTATCTCCGAGGCGCCATCAGAGTCAGTAGCAAATCGCCAGGTGCCCGCGGTTTCGGCATAGAAGAAGGCCTCATAATAAGAGGTGTAGTGGTCATCGTTACCATGCATATTCTCATCTTGATTCAGTACGATGACAATGCTGCCTCCGTACCAGCCGCTCTCTTGAGTGGAGTCCCGCTCCACGCATTTCACCATCTCATCATGATTCTGTGGGTGAGTGCTCCAGGTATTCTTCCGGGTCACCAGCAGCAAACCTTCGTCGAGGTTGACTGGCTTCAGGGTTATCTGTGAAGTAGACAGTGGTCTCCAGTTAGTATCGCCTGGTTTCTTGAAGGCTGCTCTGGCACCCTCGGAACCTGATAGCTTCTCGTGGCGGTAGATTAAATGATGCCAGCCAACAGCCAGTGCAATGCTGCCATTGTGACTCCAGTCTCCTGAGACGGTATGCTCCCCGTACCAGGAGGCGACTATATGCCCATCAATCTCTATCTCCGAGGCAGCGTTAGAGTCGGTGGCAAATTGCCAGGTGCCCGCGGTGCCGGCATAGAAAAAGGCTTCATAGTAAGAGATGTAGTTGTCGTCACTGCCATGGATATTCCCATTCTGGTAGACCTGGCTGACCACGCTGGCCCCCGACCAGCCGTCCTCTCTATATGACTCCTCCAGGCATTTCACCAACTCATCGTGACTGGCGGGGTGAGTCGTCCAGGTATTCTTCCGCGTAACCAGGAGAAGACCTTCCTTGGCGCATTCCGGCGAAGCGGCGATTAGAGCATCTATATCCAGGCCGCTGTAGGGCTGGTTGATTGAAGCTAGTATTGCTTCCACCCGTGCGACAGCTTCACCAACCCTGTGGGCCTGCGCCATTTGGGGCAAGAAACCGGTTACAACCATGGCCACCGAGAGAACAACTGCCAGGATAATCTGTGCTCTGAAAGACATTCTACTTACCTCCTGTCCCGATTCCGTCTGTCAAGGAGCGCTGTCCGGTGCGGGGATGGTTTCTATCCCCACCGTTCCAGTGCTTCTCGGGCCGCATCCTTCTCGGCTAATTGTTTGCTCTTGCCATACCCTCGACCCAGCACTTTGCCATCTATTACCACCTCCACCCAGAACCTCCTATCATGGTCCGGGCCTTCCTCTCGCACCAGCCGATAGGTTGGCCTCTCCTGCTTCTTGGCCTGAACAAGCTCCTGCAATCGCGATTTATGATCGGTGTCTATTCCTTCTTCTATCGCCTGCCGCAGGCCATTATCAAAAAGCCTCAAAATCAGATTCTTGGTGGTCTCAACCCCTTGATCCATTAGTACAGCGCCTATCACTGCCTCGAAGACACAGGCGAGATTCCTGGGTCTATGACGTCCTCCACTTTTCTCCTCGCCTTCTCCCAGGTAGAGGTAATCTCTCAGCTCCAGAGACGAAGCTAGGTCTGCTAGGTTTTCCTGGCATACCATAGCAGCGCGTAACTTGGTCATCTCGCCCTCGCTTAGCTCACCGAACTGCTGGTAGAGGCTCTCAGCAATCACAAAGCCGAGAAAGGCATCACCCAGAAATTCGAGACGTTCATTGGACTCCAGGGCAAAGTGGGGATTCTCGCTCACATAGGAGCGGTGCACAAAAGCTTGCTGTAAAAGGGATAAGTCTTTGAAATGGATGGAAAGCTCGTCCTGTAACTTGGCCCAGTCACTCATCGCTCGAATCGATTCACAATACAGAGTAATATCTGACCTATTCCATTGTCAACGCCAGAAATAACTGGTCGGCTTACCACACTTTGAAAGAGTTCGCGTATAATGGAACTACTGCGGAATACCTCCTGGGGGTGGCCAATGGAAGTCATCGAAGGATTGATAATTCGTAACTTGACAGATAATGACATGGCAGCCATTGTGGAGATAGACAAGAAGATTGTCGGCAAGGACAGGGTACCTAGCTGGCCCCAAAAAGCTAGCAGTCATTTCAAGACCTACTATCCGCCACTGTCCTTTGTAGCTGAGGTGGACAAAAGGGTGGTGGGCTTCATAATAGGCGTCGTTATGGGTGCCGAGTATGCCCTGCCGCTGAGTGGGTGGATCAATATCATCGGCGTTGATCCCGAATATGAGGGTCGGGGTGTGGGTCGCATGTTGCTCAACGCCTCCATCCGGGCGTGCCATCAAAGGGGAATCAAGGCTCGGCTCATGGTCCGGCAGAAAGACGAACGCCTGAAAAAGATGCTTCTATCTTTGGGTTTTCAGCAGGGCGATCTGGTGGACTTCGTCAAAGGCTTTGGCTAGGAGCTTGGGTCACCACTGGGGTAAAGGGAGTTAGGAGAGGGTCGGGTCAGATAGTGTTCCTATCTGTGCAGATATGGATTGTACTTGAGGCAAGCGATGTGCAGATAGGAGTTGAGAATGACAAGCATAGAGTATAAGCCATACGTTATCGGTGCTGGCTATCTGTTTCCTCCCTCGCTGGCCGACTTTTAGAGGAACTGATGCAGCAGGCTGAGGTGGTAGATAAAGAGGAAGACAAGGTGTTTGGCCAGGATAACAATGGTTACAACCTGCCCCAGGAGCTACAGCGACGCGAGGAGAGGCTGGAAAAGATACGCCAGTTGAGGGAGGAGTTAGAGTGCGAGAAGAGACAGGAGCAGGGGCTTGAGGAAGAGGCTATCAAGTGAGCTGATACACCGGCCTTTGCTGCATGGCGAAGGCTTTGGCGCCTGTGAACGTGACAAAGAACAGAGCGCCCGACAGGGTGCTCTGTTCTTTGTGGCCCACCGCAGGGTAAATCTCCCAACCTGCCCTTTCGGCGACGGGTCAGGTTATCGAGGCTGTCCGAAAAGTCGGGGTAGGTTGGAGCAGATGCGCAAGGCGACCCCATTGTGCGAATGTAGGGATCGAGCTTCAGAGTCTGTCTCAAAAATACCGTCCAGGGGATTCACGATAGGTTGAGGAAGCGGTAGAATAGGAGCAATGTTAGTGGAGGTAAGAGATATATGCCGCTACGCCCGTTTAGTCGCTGTCA
>VGOE01000137.1 GCA_016876035.1 Chloroflexota bacterium | reverse complement strand
TGTCACAACCCAGGCCGGGCTATCCTGGATAAGGTGTCCTTCTTCGTCCGACCGGTCTATCTCCCACCATGCTTTCTTAATACGTATCTTCCCATCAGTGGTCACCTCAGCATCACGGTGATAGCTATATCCAAAAGCAGCTTTGCAGGCCGGGGCCGAGCCTTTGAGCACCCGTCCGATGTTGCCAGCACGGGCGTTGCTGTGGGTAGCTAACCTGGTGAGCTTATTGGAGAAGGTGATGGCTGAGCGGGCGAACTGGCTCCCAATGTCCATGCCGCTGGGAGCATCACCGAAGACCAATTTGATGCCACGTATTTCGCACTCCCGCTCAAATACCTGCTGCGGGGCGGGCTCTCTTGACAGGCAACGCAAGTCAGAGAAGAAAATGCCAAGTATCTTCTTCTTGTCTACCAGTTCGTGCCTGATGTACTGAATTCCAGGACGGTCAAGGTGCTCGCCGGAAACATGGTCATAGAATATGTATTCCCACGGCACCACTACCCCCTGTTCCTTGGCCATCCTTGCCAGGGTGAGGAGGTATTCAGGGAGGCGGTTGTTTTGTGTCTGCTGGTCGAGGCTCTGGCGGCAGTATCCCGCCCACCATATCGGTTTCGAGAGGTCGCAGCCCCTTATCCCGAAACCATTTTCATAACCGGCTACCCTCGCGGCCTGAGTGATGTATTCGTCCAACTTCTCCAAAGTGACGGGTTCCAATAGCTGGCTGATCATTGGCTCAACCTCCTCTTGAATAACCAGGCTCGGATCTCAGTCATCGTCTCTTCAGACACATCAGCTTCGCCGTCAGCCGACTCAATAACTGTGGTGGGCCAGTTCTCGATTTCTTTGGTGGCTTTTCTCAAGGCTTTCCTCATTGACCTCCTGATCAGGGCTTCCATAATCTTGTCCTTGTTGCCTTCCATAGCACCCTCCTTAGGCAGAATCATGCACTTCTGCTGAACTCTGACATCATCAGCAAAAGTTACACCTGCTTAGTTCAGCTCTCATCCCATGGGGCCGCCTATTTGAGTAGCGGCTCGATCTCCTCGAACCAGAGACCGGCAAACACCGTCCAGCCGTGAACGTAATTGTACTGAGTATTGACCTCAACGAAAGCATCCAGGACATCCGAGGTCTGCTGACGTTTCGCCGGCGTATCTTGTGGCGACCCTACAGCTTGGATCAGCCTTTGCCTTATCGTCTGGGGCGCGCGAAGGCTCTGCAAGGTCTGCCACCTGGGTAAGGTACCCGACATCCAGTGCGCTCTGAGGAAGCCGAGAGCAGGGCTCCTACCGGTGAATTGCCGCCTCACCTCCCCGGCCACGATTTGGGTGAGAATCCTTTCAATGCCGATCTTGGTAACCAGGTTTTCGATGACCATGGCATAGGTGGCCTTCTTGTCGTCGGGAACCAGGGTGCTCTCCTCCCCCAGCTCTTCCAGCAATGTCCTCAGTTGCAAGAATACAGCTCGCTTGTCCCCAGGTATCACTCCCCACATGAACCGGCTGGCATTGCGGAAGTACCTCTCGAGTCTCTCCCTTTGGCTGGTGTCCATATTCACCTCCTTATGAGAACGAAGCCAGCCTTGCACCTGGCACATGGCTATTATAAGGTATCCTAGAATATATTTCAATGTTAACCATGGCATGTTAATAGGAGGATGTTGTCATCAAGTGTCTGGCGTCATGCCATCAGCCAGCAGGTCAGGGTCCTGGAGCGGCGCGCAGCTCTCTTCGGCCAAATCGACCGATTGGTACAGGGAGTCGTATTGGCGAAAACCGTGAGATAGCAAATCAGGCTATACGTACTCCAGCGGATGGGCTCTGTTGCCTGGGAAGGATCGCCCCTTAAGAAGTAATTGGAGTTGCCTCTTTGATATATCGAAATGGCCCTGAGAGCATGAAAGCCATCATGCTCCTCAACCTCACCCCGGATGGAAAGGCGGCGGCCCTCATTTCCCGGCCTCCCCGTCGTCCTTCTTCTGTTCGGCCGCCGAAGGCTTTGCCTCCGGCGGCACCCGCCTGACGGCCCTAAACGGTCCTATCCCGCCCTCCGGGGGCTTTGCCTCCGGCCCCCACTTTTCAATTACAATTCCTGTTAGCTCGACCGGCTTGAGCTTCTCTATCAGCGCCTCGGCAATATGCACCCTGGGGAAAACCCTGGATGTCTGGCCGCAAATAGGGCAATATGTTGGCATAGTTCTGTGTGTAGAGAGGGAGTCTGGTTTACGGCTCCCAGTATGCCCCACAACCACAAACTCAACCCCACACTCCGTGCAGGCCGCCGCCTTAAGGGTATCGCCGGTAAGCGTTTGAAGGACATATTCCTTCAGAAAGTCAGCATCGTGTTCTCCCTGTTTGGCTGCATCGATGAGTTTTGGCAGCGTTCTTAGGAATGGCCCCAGTTCGTCTGCAGTGTTGGCCCGAACAAAGCCCAAGAGCCCCTCAAAGAGCTCAAACCTGAGCCCGGCCGCTGCTCTCTTTGCCTCCAGTTCCTTTAGTAAGGTGGCCTTTTCCTCCAGCTCCTCACTTGTCCCTGCCAGCGCCTTTAGCCTTTCCTCCCTCTCTCTTGTCTCCTCCTCTAGCTCGGGCACCCGCTTCTCAAGGTCCAGCTTTCTTGCCTCTAGAATTTTGACCAAATCCTCAAGACCGGGCAGATAGTCTTTGAGCTCCTTCTCCTTACCCCCCAGGGTGACAATGGTCTGGGACAAAGCTTTTTCTTGCTTCCCCAGCTGGCCGATTTCTTCTTTGAGGCCAGTTCTTCTCTTCAATAGTCCTGCCACTTCGTCCTGGAGATGTTTCCGCTTCCCTTCGATTTCCTCCATCTGGGCCTTCGACGATATTAGCTGAGATCCCACCTCTTCAATAGCCCGATCCAGGGAGCCATATGCCACCAGGCGTTCGGCCAGTTTTTCGGCATCAATCTTAGAGGTCTCATCTTCCATACTCTTCACAATGGTCTTGAAATCGTCCCAGGCAATACCTGCCTTTTCAAGCTCCTGGCGCTCCTTGAGATAGATCTCCAGGCTGTCGTCAGCAATATCTAACTTCTTAAGCAGCATCGTCAGTGGCATCAGGGTCTCTATTCTCTTCAGGGTAAGACCCACCTCTTTCATCTTCTGAGCCACTTCTCGGTCGAGGCTTAGTTTTTTCTGTCTTGCCTCCTCCTCCAGTCGACAAAGTTCCTGTTCCTCGTTCTTTTTTGCTGTAGCTAGCTGCTTGACTGCTTGCTTAAGGCTATCCCTCTCCTTGCCCAAAGCGGCACAGCGGCCATCCAGTTCTGCTATCTGGGAAGATAACTGTTCAAACTTGGACACTATCTCGCCGTAGCTTTTGCCAGTGCTGGCCTCCAACTCAGCAAGCTTGAGCGCTGCGGGTACAAAATCGGC
>VGOE01000136.1 GCA_016876035.1 Chloroflexota bacterium | reverse complement strand
AGGCCTATGAGCTGTTTCCAGAACCCTGAGAGTGTTGATCGGATCATCTATGGCATTACCAATCACCTTAACTCAACCTGGAAGGAGAAGCCTATCCCTCAATTTACACACTTCTCTTGACACTACCTAGAATTTTGGTTTCCAGTTATGGACAGGGCGCGGATGTGTTGCTGTTCAAAGTAACTGACAAGATCAGCAGGATGAGGGATAAATGGGGTATCAAGAAGAACCTGGCACGCAGGCAGGATCTGGAAAGCTGGGAGAGATTTGCGTCTATTCGTGGCTCAGTCAACTTCTACCTGGGCCCGCGCGAGGGAGAATACGGTTTCACCTCTTATTCGATGGCGTGGAGGGAGAGAAAAGAACTGGCCAGACTCTATGGCTCTAAATGCAAGAAGTGCGGCACCGTGCAGTTTCCGCCCAGGAGAATCTGCGTAAATCCCAAGTGTAGAGCAATTGGTGAAATGGAGGATTACAAGTTCTCTACCAGGAAGGGCAAGGTTTTCTCTTATATGGTGGATCATAATGTCGCAGTCCCGATGCCCCCAGTAATAGCTGCCCACATCAACTTCGATGGTGGTGGCAGGATGAACCTGCAGCTCGTTGATGTTGATCCCAGTGATGTCCAGGTAGGTATGCCTGTTGAAATGACATACCGACGCAAGCAGGTTGATACCGTACGCGGAATCAGCATCTACTACTGGTGTGCAACCCCTGTTCGACAGTAGTAAGGTCATCGAGCGAATAACGGAGGAAACATTAGAAATGGCAGATGGAATAAAGGACAAAGTTGCAATCATAGGTGTTGGATGTAGCAAGTTCGGAGAGAGATGGGATACCTCTGGTGGTGATCTTTTGGTGGAGGCTTTCAAAGAAGCTATTGAGGATGCAGGTATCAAACCTAATGATATTGATGCGGCGTTTGGTGGTACTGCCATGCCTGAGACGCATATCGGCCCTGCCGGCACTCCACTTGCCGAAAATCTCAGGTTGCCTTTTGTCCCGTTCAGCAGGAGTGAGAACCTCTGCTGTACCGGAGCCGATACTATTAGGTACGCCTCTTACGCGGTCGCAGCCGGTGCCGTTGATATAGCCCTGGCCATCGGTGTGGAGAAGTTGAAGGATGTAGGTACGCCCGGACTTCCTGTAGGTGGTGTTACCACCCCACCCAAGGGCACTCTTCGAGTTCCCATAACAAGTGGCGGGCCAGGCAACTTCGCGCTTCTGGCAACAGCCTACTTCGCGAAGTATGGCCTGGAATTCGAAGTAGGTAAAGAGATGCTGGCTCGCATCTCTGCCAAAAGCCACTACAACGGATCTTTGAATCCCAGGGCGCATCTGCGCAGAGCTGTAACAGTTCAGGAGATTATGGCCGCTCCCATTATTGCCTGGCCGCTGGGCCTGTTCGATTGCTGCGGCGTTAGCGATGGCTGCGCGGCCGCTATCGTTGTTCGAGCGGCTGAAGCCAAGCACTACCGGAAGGACCCAGTGTACATCAAGTCATTGCAGATTTGCTCTACTTCTGGTGAGCCGGAGGAGTGGAGTGATGGGCCGTGGGACGCCACTTACATCGAGATGAACCGGCACGCGGCAGCAAAGGCTTACAAGGAAGCGGGGGTGAAAAATCCTCGCGAAGAGATCAGCTTCGCGGAAGTTCATGATTGCTTTTCGATAACAGAAGCTATTATCATGGAAGACCTCGGTTTTAGCCCCGTCGGCAGGGTGAAGGACGATGTCTTTGGCGGGCGATTCAACCATGACGGCGCCCAGCCGATCAATATCAGCGGTGGGTTGAAGTCGTTTGGGCATCCGATCGGAGCCACAGGTCTCAGAATGATTTATGAATTGGTTACGCAGTTCCAGGGCAGAGCTCAATTACCGGAACGCCAGCTAAAGAATCCCAAACTGGGCCTTACACATAACCTGGGTGATGCCCCCCCACGCTCGGTGGTCGCTGTCACTATCATGGGCAAAGAACTGGGATAAGACTCGGATGAAATAGGCCTGTCATCGCCACGAAAGTCCACCGCTTTCATTTTTGGTGGTGCTGGTGTGAACCAGCATGGGTGATTCTGAGCGTAGAGAAGAATCTCAATTCGCTGATTTCGGCAAGAAGGCACTAGCTCGTGCCAGAGCCGCGTTTTGGCCGCTGGTTGTAAGCACCACCTATGCGGGGGGTTGTTCGCGAGAGCTGTAAGTGAGCATTTCGCCAATTCGTGTGCACGGGGTCAGTCTGCTCGGCAGGCGTTGGATGACCACGGTGCGCTTGTGGTCTGCAGAATTGTGTGGTCTATTCCTGTCTGGGCCGGGCCTCTGCTCCGAGAGCGGCCAGAGGGCAGCAATACCCCCAATCCCCTCCTATTGAGGGCCGCCTCCCACAGGAATAATGGCCCCGCTGATATAGGCCGAGGCATCCGAGGCCAAGAACAGCGCCAGTCCGAGGATATCATCCGGCTGCCCCACCCTTCCCAGGGGAACCGCTTTGGCATATCTTTCAAACAACTCCGGCGGCATCCACTTACGTTCGGTAGCAGTATCAATGAGACCTGGCGAAATGGCGTTGACCCGAACGTTATACTGGCCCAACTCCATGGATAGAATCTTGGTGAATAAATTTATCCCCGCTTTGGCCGCGCCATAGTGGGTCATTCCATGAACAGGGTGAACCCCTGCCCCAGAACTGAAGTTGATTATGCTGCCCTTCCTCTGTTCCACCATCACTCTTCCCACCGCCCGGCAGCAGAGATAGGCGCTCTTTAGATTGAGGTCTACGATTCGATCCCAGATTTCCTCGTCCATTTCAAGGAGAGGAATGGATCGATCAGCCCCCGTCCCTCCAGCACAGTTGACCAGCACGTCGATCCGTCCAAGCGTATCCCGAGTCCTGTGCGCCATGGCGGATACTTGAGCACCATCGGTCACGTCTGTGGGAAGCGCCAGGGCTTTGCCCCCGCGGGATTGGATTTCCAGAACGGTGGCTTGAAGGTCAGCAGCACTTCGAGCCGCGAGCACAACGACAGCGCCTGATGCGGCGAACCCCCGGGCCAGCGCATTGCCGATCCCTCGGCTGGCGCCGGTGACGATCGCCACTTTTCCTTCAACAGAGAACCTGGCTAGAGCCATGACCATCTCCGAGTATAGTGGATACCCGCGGGCAAAGTCCAGAGACTCCCTATTCGCATTATTCAATTCTTGTTTTGACTCATCAACATCTGCCGCTATGAATAGCACTCCGGGCAAGATTATCAGGACCCTATTCTCTTCATGCTGGGTAGTGTCAAGAGAAGTGTGTAAATTGAGGGATAGGCTTCTCCTTCCAGGTTGAGTTAAGGTGATTGGTAATGCCATAGATGATCCGATCAACACTCTCAGGGTTCTGGAAACAGCTCATAGGCCT
>VGOE01000135.1 GCA_016876035.1 Chloroflexota bacterium | reverse complement strand
CCGAAGAGAAGAAGGCGAGAGTACAACCATAGTCAGTTGAATGACATGACAAGAAACGCTAAACTGCTACCCAGGGTGGCTCAGAAACCGAACGGTGTTCTGGCTCACTTTCCGTCCGTTGCCTCCAGCTCTCCACCCGAAAAAAGACGATACTCTCCCCTATCTTTTACGTCTGGCTGCCTCTGTATGCTATCCAGGAGCCAGGCGTAGCGGGCTTATCCGCTCCAGGATGGCAGCAAACAGTTCTTTGAGCACCGCCACCTCAGCCAATTGAAAGACAATCTGCCGAGCATGGCGCACAATCCGGCCCCCATCTTCATCAACTTCATCCGAAGGCTGCGTAATGACCGGTCCTTGATTGCCTTGGGCAAGCCCAGTCTGTGCGTAGAAAGTTCCCCAGGTTGTAGGCCAGGACGAACAGCTGAAGCTGCACCTGAGTGGTAACTACGAAGCCCACTCGTGGGAATAGCTGTCCCTGGTCCCACTCCACCTTAGCTACCACCCGCCTGCGGTGATCCCAGCTCTTTGCCTGATACTGGAAGTCGTAGTAGCGGATTACGGGCTTCTCAGGTAACTCCCCTTCATGACGTTCCAGCAGGTGCTCAATCTCCTGTTCCAGGATATCGTTTACTGGCAGACGAACGGCGTACAGGAAACTGTGCTCCTGGAGCCACGAAACTCCAGCCTCAGTCGCTTGTCGAATTGAAGCTTCAGTGCCTTTTTGGCCTTCTCACCCAGTTGGTTCCCCAGCCACACCCCTTGCCGTGAGGCTAAACATAGGGGCCTTTGAAGCTATTTTACCATAGCAATATGCCTAGGTCTCAGTTTGATATGCGAAATGCAGGATTATTGTCCTTTTCCGTCGGGAGGAGGAGGCTCGGGAGGTTGTTGTTCTTGTGTGTCGACCACTTCGTACCGCCGAAAGCAGCTACACTAACGGTGTCTGCTGCACGGAGCCAAAGATGGGCCGTGCGAAGTCGGACGGCCCTGGCTAGCCTGCTATAAGAGGGGCAGCCGTCTCGGCAGAGTTTGAAGACAGGAAGCAACAGGAGATGATTCCCCCCTGAGTCTCCCAGAGGCTGGTGCTCTAAGCTCAATCTCCTCGCGTGCTGGGTTGGTTGCCCCCGTCATACTGGTATTGGGGCAAATGCAATCAGAGGGGCTTAGCTTGGATGTCTTTCATGGTAACAGAGGAATCGGTCAATGGACTTAGCAGCGCTTGCCACGGAGCGATAGACAGGCAGGCCTGCCTCATAATATCTAACCTGAAGGTCTAAGACTCTTTGCAAGTCCCAGCTAGAGACAATACCATGGAGCACGACCGCGATAGGTATATTTACCTCATCATGGATCTTGATTATGGCATCAGTGACAAGATCTGGCCAGATGCTAAAAGCGGAGCCTTTTTGTGGCCATTCCGAGTTATTCAAACTGAGCTGCATTACCAACAAATCCAGTCCGTCATAGGTAGCCAATGCTTTCAGGATACTGTAATGACCTTCGCACGACATCAGTGTGCCAACGTCTATTGGATTGATCAGCAAGAATCCGGTATCACTGCTGGCGAAACCCTTAACCACTTGACTGACTTTCTCTTGAACTTGCTGAGGTAACGGCGGCATCACAAAGCCAACAGCAGAACACTGATCAACAGCCAAAACACTGAACCCACCTCCACCTCCATATATCGCTACTTTCCTTCCCCGAGGGAGACGTAGATAAGAGAAAGTGACCAGCATATCAATCAGCTCTTCCAAGCCATGAGTACAAACCACCCCAGACTGCCGCAGAAGCCCTTCCCATGGCTCATGGGACCCAGCCAAAGCATCGGCATGGGGAGAAACTACCGTCACTCCCGCCCGAATGTAACCAGCTTTCAAGGCTATCACTGGCTTTGCAGTTGATAGCTCCTTTAGAACTCGCTGAAACCGCCGACTATCTTTTATCCCGTCAATGTATGCGGCGACTATCTCAGTCTCATGATCCTGGGAAAAGTAACCAAGCAAGTCACTTTCATCAATGTCACACGCATTTCCGTAAGAGACGACCTTTGTGAAACGAATACCTCTTTGGGCGGCTGCCCGCGTCAAATAGATAGCATCACCGCCACTCTGGCAGATAAGAGCCACTCGCCCGCTCTCTTTGGGAAAGTCGGAGGAAAATGACAAACCCGATGTTGGAGAATATACACCCAAACAGTTGGGACCAAGAATACGAAGGCCACTCGCCCGAGCCAAACGCGTTATTTCCTTTTCTAGGTCCTGACCTTCTTTGCTACCGCTTTCGGAAAAGCCGCCAGCGAGAATGCAAACTGCCTTTACCCCTTTGGTTGCACAGTCGTTGATCAGGCGGGGCGTCAAGCCAGCAGCTACGCAGGAAATAACGTAGTCAAGTGGCTCTGGCACATCCCTTATCTCGTCATAGACTTGTAGGCCTGCAACCTCCACACCTTTGGGGTCAACGGGATATATCTTCCCCTTGAAACCGAAATCGAGCAAGATATCGATGATTACCTGCCCCGTGTTGCCTGGAGTAACTCCGGCAATTGCCACTGAGGTAGCGTTGAAGATTGAATCTAAGGTAACCGATCCGCCAAGACGATTTCTCATTTCGAGTCCGGCTGACGCATTCTCTCATCCCCAGCCACAGTACCCTATAATGATACTACTTCCTGGCGTGCCATGTCGAGTGCCTGCGATACAGGCGGGGGACACGGAACTGGCTCTCCTTGAGGCGGAGGAGCATTCTCGTTATATAACCCCTGTATATACTTACGAATGGGTAGCGGCGGTTTAATGCCCTCATCCCTTTCCCGTAGAGAGTCCATAGACGCTGCTATCTGCATCAGGGTGGTGTCTACGCACACTGGTCCCTCGGATAGCAGTCCCGCCTTCTGGCACAGCTCTACGGAGTGTTTGAAGAAACCTTCAAACACCTCAATGCAGAAACGAGCCCCAGCTTTGGAAAGCACACTATGATCAGGGATGGTTTCATCCAGGTCGTAACCAAGAAACCATCTGTAGGCCATATTGACTTGAATCTCTCTCATCAACCGTCGTTCTGAGGTGGTACCGTAAAGGTAACCGACAAGGATGGTCTTAAAGAGGACAAGCGGGTCCACGGATGGTTGGCCGGTGCAGCTGTAGTAGGGTCGGGCTAGGGGATAAACGAAGGGGGAATCGATGGCTTCAGGGATCTGACGAATAAGATGATCTTGAGGGACGAGACGGTCGAAGGAGAGTTGATAGTATAGCTTGGGAGCAAACTGGTGTTTTCCCATCGTAGGCTGCCTCCTCGTTGGTGGGGGTTGGACAGCTGACTTCATCTTTCTTTGTTCCGGAAATAGCCGTTTTAGAACGCTTCAAAGCCAGCATATGACCGATAGCTAAGGCTAGCATCCCCGTTTTGGAGCATCACGTCCGGTTGATATAGAGGCCGGC
>VGOE01000134.1 GCA_016876035.1 Chloroflexota bacterium | reverse complement strand
TGGATTTCGACACTGAGGTGGACTGCTCCATCCTGGGGGACGCGGCTTACAAGGTTATGTGGGACTCTGACGAGAAGCGGGTGCGCGTCACTGCCCCGGATGTCCAGGGGCTTTTCGCCTGGTGGCGGGGCGACGATGTCTCCAGCGTCTACCGGGTGGCCTCGCGCTATACGCTCACCAGGGAGCAGGTGGAGGAGATTTACAGCGTCACGCCGCAGAAAGACGCCGTCACCATCATCGAGGACTGGACACCGGAGACCTTCACCCTGTGGATGGATAACGCTATCCACAGCACCATCGCCAATCCCTACGGGTTCATTCCCTTCATTATCTATCCCAACCTGCGGGAGCCGAAGCAGTTCTGGGGAGTGTCCGACCTGCCGGTCATCATGGAGCCGCAGCGGGAGCTGAACCGCGCCGTCTCCCAGTTGTCACGCATCCTGGAACTGAGCGGGAATCCCATCGCGGTGCTGGAGAATATCGAGGAGTCGGAGGATATCGCCGTTGCCCCTGGGGCGGTGTGGAACCTGCCGGAAGGCACCAAAGCCTACCTGCTCGACCTGCTCAAGGGTGGCGGGGTGAAGCTGCATATCGATTATATGAACCTTCTCTACCGTGTCATGCACGACGTGGCAGAATCGCCCCGGGCGGCCTTCGGGGGCACGGAGAGGGACCTGTCCGGAGTGGCCTTACAGGTGGAACTGCAATCCCTGGTGCAGAAGGCGCAGCGCAAGCGCCTCATCAGGAGGGTGGCCTACCGCAAACGGAACGATATGATCCTGCGCATCCTGGAGCAGAAGACGGGAGCCAACTACGGGGGGCTGGCCACAGATATCGTCTGGTCATCTCTCCTGCCCCAGGATGTCCTCACCCTGGCGCGAACGGAGCAGCTCCTGGTCGGCGCCGCTTTGCATTCGCGGTCCAGGGCCATGACCGAGCTGGGAATCCTCAACCCGGAGGCCGAGCTGCAAAGGATTGCGGAGGAGCGGATGTGGGTGGGGGCGGGGGTGGGAGATAGGGAATTGAATTGGCAACAGGAGGTATGACTATGTGGGCGAATATCCTTCTCTGGCTTCCCTGGGCACTGCGGATCACCGTCAACCTGATCGGGAAAATGGACAGGTTGAAGAAAGAGGTGCCGGAGGCCCTGACGAGCATCGACCAGTGCCGTCAGGTCATCATGGACTCCCTTTCGGGAGGGATCAATGACGCCGAGGCGCAGCAGATCAAGGCTCAGATGGCCAGAGCCTGGGATCAGATTGATGACGTGATGGAAATCTTTCTGGATGTCATTCCCGTAAAGCGGAATTCTGATGAAAAGCAAAAGAAAGGAACAGAAGGAGGTACCTAAAATGACTGACCAAACGAAACCGAAGGAAACCGAGACCGTCAACACGGATGCGACGCCAGGAATTGCGGTGACGAAGGAGGGCGGACCGCCCTCCGAGTCTGGTGGGGGGCAGGGGGCATCACCAGCCACCCTTGCGGAGTCTGGGGGATTTCCTCCAGCGCCCGACGGGTCTGGCGGTTCACCCCCAGCGTCACCCGCTGACAAGCGGATTCGCGATCTCCAGAGCACCGCAGACCGATTGAGGAACCAGGTGAAGACCCAGGAAACGGCCATCCAGCAACTGCAAGGCAACCTGACGGAAGCCATCGACAGGTACCGTGAGGCTTTGCTGAGGCAGCATCCGCACATCCCTGCCGACCTGGTGCAGGGGAGCACGGTGGCCGAGCTGGACAGCTCCCTGGAGCAGGCCCAGGCCGTGGTGGACAGGGTCAAACAACATCTGGCCGAGAAGGTTCCCGCTGGCGCGCCGCAGCGCAGCGGAATCGATATTGGCTCGATGTCGCCTGGCGAGAAGATCACCTACGGCCTCAGGCAGCGCGGGATGGGGAAATAGCCTTTGTCACAGAAAAAAAGGAAACTTCAAAGGAGGTAAATAATCATGGCTTTGACTTTGACCGAAGCCGCTAAACTGTCCGAAGACATCCTTCGGGCGGGCATTATCGAGACCATAATCAAGGACTCACCGGTGCTTCAGGTCTTGCCCTTCATAGACATTGTGGGCAACTCCCTGAAGTACAACCAGGAGAACGCCCTGCCGTCGGTGGCCTTCTATGCCGTGGGAGACACCTGGACGGAATCCACGCCCACCTTCACTCAGAAGACGGCCACCTTGAGCATCATGGGGGGCGACGCCGACGTTGACCACTACCTTCAGCAGACGCGTTCGAACTTCAACGACATTCAGCAGGAAGTGATAAAGCTGAAGGCCAAGGCGATGCGCCACAAGTTTGAGGACACCTTCATCAACGGGGACACCACCGTGGATGCCAATGCCTTCGATGGCATTGACAAGCTGTGCCCGGACTCTCAGAGGGTCTCTATGGGCGATAACGGGGGCACGCTTACCCTGGCCAAGCTGGACGAGCTGATCGACAAGGTGCTGGGCGGTAAGCCCGACCTGCTGCTGATGAGCAAACGCAGCCGGCGCAAGCTGAAGGCCCTGATGATGGCTGCCGGGATCGTGGAGATCTCGCAGGATCAGTTCGGCAACACCGTCCAGCTCTACAACAGCGTGCCGGTGACAGTGAACGACTGGATCTCCGATGCCCGCACCGTGGGTAGCTCCAACGATTGCAGTACCATCTACGCCCTCCAGGCAAGCGAGGATGGCGTCTGCGGCCTTCACAACGGGGGCATTCAGGCCGAGGCCATCGGCGCGGTGTCCAATAAGAACGCCACCCGCATCAGGCTGAGATGGTACTCTTCCATCGCTCTGTTCAGCACGGTGAAGCTGGCCAAGCTCATCGGGGTGAGGGACTAGGCGGGTAGGGGGCGTTGGGGGGTGGGGTTGGGATGCGCCCCGCCCCACCACGCCCCCCACGCCAAAGAGAGGCGGGCAGAACCTGAGGGACAGCCATACGACCAAGGAAGCAACCAGAAATCAGGAAGCACAGTAGGGCAGGTTTCCCAATCTGCCCGCCCACGACGGTCGGGTTAGGAAACCCAACCTACAGATTTAATCGCTATTCTTGGGCCAGAAATCAGAAGAGGAGGCAGCCAGATGAATTTGAGTGAAATGAGAACGCGGCTGAGACGAGACCTGAAGGACGAGGTGCCCTCCACCCAGGTCTCCACCACCATTGATGACTGCGATGCTATCTGGACAGCGGTCAGCCCCAACAGCGTCACCCTGGATACCAGCAACAGGCAGCAGGGCGCGGCCTCTATGCGGGCCAATGTCAACGAGAGCCACACCACCGTAATCAGTGGGTAATAAGACCCCTTCCAATGTGAGTCAGATTGGAGTAAGGTATCACCCAGGAGGTTAGGCAGCGATGAAGGTAAAGAGGCCGCTTCTGGGTGTCAGGGTAACGGGGGGATTGGAGGGGACGATGACGGCGTGGGCAGGGATATCCCCGTTGATCATGTTGGAGCGCAAGTGTGGACTGGTGGAATTAGGGAACAAGGTGTTGCCAGTGA
>VGOE01000133.1 GCA_016876035.1 Chloroflexota bacterium | reverse complement strand
CGAAGAGAAGAAGGCGAGAGTACAACCATAGTCAGTTGAATGACATGACAAGAAACGCTAAACTGCTACCCAGGGTGGCTCAGAAACCGAACGGTGTTCTGGCTCACTTTCCGTCCGTTGCCTCCACATGGTGCAGGATGAGACCTGGTAAGCCTCTCCATTATTACGGTTCCAATCCTCTTTATCACCTGGGCAGATAGAGCGAGATAGACGTGGATTTTCACCCTGGCTAGTCCCCTTACTCTGGGGTTTGCCAGCCAACGACTTCCTTTCTCCTCAGAGTAACTCCTCTCCACACTGGTACGGGCAGCATACTTCTCTTGCCATAGGTCAGTGCCTCTGGGGATAGGGCCTATCAAGCGGTAATCTCGCTTTGGGTGGAGGTAAAAGGTGCGTCCATAGCGGGATTGAGAGCAGGTAGAGCGAAAGAGGCACTGGCATTTACCTAAAGCCGCCGGACAGCGAAACTTAATATCGGCAAGAGAGGTTGCTTCATCCAGTATCTAGGTATGCGACGAATGGCCGAACTTGGGGGAAACTTCACACAACCCCTGGAGAATCGGGCGCAATTCACTTTGCCTGCTAAAGCCCACGTTGTGCCGATGGACGATTTTGGCCCGACGGCAACGCTTCAAATCCTGAGCTCCTACACGTCAGAGATCGTGAAGCGTGACGAACACCGAAAGTTTGTTGACACAATGATCCCATTGGGGGTTATGAATACGGGACCAGGCTTTACAGTATATGAGTCGGATGCTGTGGACAAACCTTAATATGAACCAAATCCCTCTCATTGCCTGCAATACCCCTGGGATGGATCCTGGGCAAAGTATCTGATATCTGCCTGGACTACAGACTGGCGTATCTGTTTTGATCGAGAAGGAAACCGATGACAAGCTAGGACAGCGGAAATGAGTTCTCGCTTGAGCCCAGCCGTCGATAAGAAGCAACTGGGTGGTACTCGCTATGGTATAATGGATGGAGACAACAAAAGGAGGTAGCCATGGTAAGTAAAATAAATGTCTCCATCCCTGAAGACGTGCTTCGAGAGCTGGACCAGGCAGCCCGCGAGGCAGGCTCCAGCCGCAGCGCCTTCCTCACCCAGGCGGTGAAACACTACCTGCAAGAAAAGGAGGAGGAGAAATTGCTACAGCAACGCCGCCGGGCGGCTGAAGCCATCGACCGCCTACGGGAAGAGTTCGGTCCCTGGGACGGTACCGCTGAGATACTGAAATGGCGCGACAGACATTAGTCCTCGATGCCTCGGTAGGAGTCAAGTGGTTTTCCGCCAAGGGTGAAGCTGCGCTCCAGCCAGCCCTGGCTATAAGAGATGCCCACGTAGCTCGACAGACACAGATCGTGGTGCCTGACCTCTTCTATTATGAGGTCGCTAATGCCATCGTCCACAAGAAGTTCATCCCGACCGAAGCCGTTCAGTCGGCAGTAGCCAACATGTTTGCTCTCGGCCTGAGTGCCGTCTCCATAGATTCTGAACTACTGGCAGCTTCGGTGGAGCTATCGCGGCAATTCGACATCACAGTGTACGATGCCTGCTATGCCGCCCTCGCTCAGAAATACGACTGCCCTCTGGTCACCGCCAACCCCCGACACCAGGGACAAGACCTGGGCTGCCAGGTGATTCCTATTGAAGAATGGCCACAGGAGCTATAGTGATCTCTCTGGTTATCTACGACATTCCGGATGACAAGCTGCGGGCCAAGGTGGCGGACATCTGCCTGGACTACGGCCTGGACCGCATCCAGTACAGCGCCTTCCTGGGAGAGATGAACCACAACCGCCGCGAAGAGCTACTGCAAAAGATCAGGCGTCAGATCGGCAAAAAGGAGGCCAACGTTCAGCTCTTCCCCATCTGCGATAAAGATGTCCGCCTCAGAAAAGAGATTAGCGTAAAGGGTGAAGGGGATCGAGAGCAGAATAGAGGGAGTAGGGAGTAGGGAAGAGGGGGTAGGGAAGAGAGAATAGGCCAGAGGGGATGGGGGTAGGATAGAGTGAATAGGGAACAGGGGAAAGGGAAGACGGAAAAGGGTCGCAACGGAGAGAAAAGAAGGCAAAATGAAGGACGTGGGTAGTATGCCAGACGCAATGGCCCCTTCAGCCGTGACCATGTGTCCCCCCACCCTCCACCCTTTACCCTCTACCCTTTACCCTTATCTCTCCACCCTATCCAGAAAGGGAACAGGGAGTAGGTGCTGTACAAAGATCTAATCGTTTGGCAGAAATCACATGCCCTGACGCTCAAGACTATCAAGGCTATCGATCAGGTTAAACGCTCTTATGCAGGGGAAACAGTGGCCAAGCAGTTGCTTCGGGCTGTCACCTCTATTGGAGCCAACATTGCCGAGGGCTATGGCCGCCATGAGGGAAAGGGGTACGCTAGGTTCCTGGAAATCGCCTATGGCTCTGCTAACGAAGTTGATAACTGGCTCACTGTGCTGCGAGACGCCGGGTTACTGCAGGAGACAACTGCCTCAGAACTGCTTCAGGACAATGAGGAAATCCTGAAAATGCTGTCCACGATGATACGGAGGATTAGGGAATAGGGAGTAGGGTAGAGAGAGTAGGAGCAATGGAAAGAAGTGACTTGAAGCAAATCGCTGATGCCGGCAGGAATGGAAGGGCAACTCATCCCTCCCCCCTCCCCCCTCCCCCCTATTCCCTGTTCCCTCGTCCTCACCGTGAGCGATGTGAAGCAGTTTGCCTACTGCCCCAGGGTGGTCTATTTCACCTACGCTTTGCCCCGGCGCAGGCCCACCACATACAAGATGAAGGAGGGCAAGATCGAGCACGAACATGTTGCAGAGCTGGAGGAGCGCCGTAGCCTGAGGGCCTACGGCCTGGCAGAGGAGATCGAGTCAGAATTAGACCAGAAGGTAAATAGGCTATGGGAGTTTGAGCAGCGCCGTATCCTGGTGCGGGTGCAGGAAATCCTGACCAGGCAGCCACATATAGGCGTTGACTCCCTGGCCGCCCTGGCTCTGCCGATGACCGTAGAGCAACGGCTGGACGGAAAATTCCTGGGGCTCAGTTCGCATCTTTCCGCCGATGCCTTCGTCTTCTCCGAGCCGATGATGGTGGATATCAAGTTCGGCAAGCCCCAGAAATTCCACCGGCTTTGACCATCTCAAGTCTTGCCTTCTCCAAAGCTTCATCGAAGCCATTCCTGGAGTTCACGAATTTAAACTTGGTTTGGACAACGAGGTCTTCATTTATAGCGACTACCGCATGTTTTTTCTTGTGCGGATCAACCCCTACGATAAGGTATCCGGCTGGGACTTGCTTGAGTTTCCTGGCTGCTCTATTCTTCATTTGGTGGCTCCTCTCACTCTAGTTTTCGTCCTTCCTTCGGGACTAATCTATTGTAGCCGGAGCCATCAATGCCTCTTATTCCTTATACTATTTCTGACGAATGTGCAATCACACACGAACTCCCATAATCCGTGAGTGGTACAGGTCGGGGGGGGTGCGAGAGCAGTTTTGCCACCTCTCGTGCCGCTCTTTGTGTCCAGAGCAAGCCACAGACGACCCGCCGCGGGGTTT
>VGOE01000132.1 GCA_016876035.1 Chloroflexota bacterium | reverse complement strand
ACGTTACTACTACTTTCGCCATAAGGGTATGGTATTACAAAGTATTACCCTTTTCAACCACCCGGAAGGTTGGTATAAAAGTGAATCTGCATAGCTTCAGGTTCCCTTATCAATCCACGGATTTGGGACATTTACACACCTATTGACAAGGTCTCCAGCCGTGGAGACACACGGCGTGACCTGTTGACTGGCATGGTATAATATAAGTGTAGGAGCTTAACAAGAGAATAAGGCTATCGAGAGCTGCGGCGAGGGAACTGGCCCGATGACCCGCACGGCAACCTTAGGCCATCTTTAAGGTGCCAAAGCCAGCCCGAAAGGGAACGATAGGTCGCAGAGACGGTCATACCGACCGCTGCGAAAAGGAAGGCAGAAGCCTCTGCCAAGAGGCTTTTTGTTTTCGTTTGGCCACAGCCTTGATAGCCAAAGCTAGAAAGGAGGTGGCCATTTTCTTTATCTGCATCTGAGAGTCATCAAAGGTAAACCACAGCATATGGGAAGGAGGACATCATGCCTAAGATCGGGTTCATACACTTCGATGAGAAGGGTGTAGTGAGAGAGGATACCGTAGAGGTGACGCAGGAGCAGCTTGGTTGCGAGTGCATTTTGCCTGCCCGTTTCCTGGGCGGGACGTGCGACAAGTTCTACACCTGCAAGTACAGCGTAAAGGTCGATTGCAAAGCCAGCCCCTCAAAGCTGGCGGAGAACATCCTCAAGGACATGAAGGAGAAGCAGGCTGCGGGTGAGAAGACCGAGGGGTTGAACGAACGCGCCGAGGAAGTGGTCTGCGCTATGTGCGGCGAGGTTATCAAGGACGAGGACGGCCCGTGCTACGGCGAAGAGGGAACGGACTACGAGGGCAAGCCTCTCTGCGAGCCTTGCTACTATGAAGACGAACCGTACGCTACGATCTACTTCGGGGGCGAGGATGCCGAACCATGCTACATCTCCTCCTGCCGTAACGAGACAGAGGGCGCGTTCACTGTCCAGTGGCACCGCACCGACCCCTGGCGTGGCTACTACGAGTTGAAGTCGGATGCCTATGTTGAGGTCTTCACCGATGCTATTCTCTCAGGCCACGAGTCGGAGGAGATGCTGAAGAAGTTGTACGACATAGTTCTTGAGCGCTTCGAGGAAGAGGAGATCGACTTCGTCCGCGCCTTTTGCCGCTCATCCAACGTGTTCTCCACGGGCCTAGAAATCTGGGTGAAGAAAGACCTGGTGCAACTCCTGAAGGCGTACATTATCATTGCTGACGCCAAGCAAGCAGTGGACTACGATAACCCACTCTACAGCACGGGCATCCTAATGCCTCGCGATGCCCTAGAGCGCTTCAAGTCCCTGGTGGGCCAGAAGCATGAGGTTCACACCGATGCCGACCTGATAGACGTTGTTGAGGAGTGCGGGCAGGACTTCGTGCCTGAGATCGTGGAAGCCATCGGAAGGGAGGGTAAGGAATGAAGTGTCCGAAGTGCAAGAAGAAGGCTCTGCGGAATAGGACTACTATAGTCCGAGGCCGTGTCGTCTGCCAGGTGGTGTGTTCCCACTGCGGGGTGCTGAAGGAGAAGATATGACTCTAGGACTGGCGGGCGAGGATCGCTCATAGGAATAACTGAGGAAAGGAGGGCTAATGGAATGTTGGATGGGATTCTGGTGGCTAATCGACGACGATGACGAGGAGGAAGAGCTATGATCACGAGAGAGTACCTAGATAATCTTGTGGAGCAAGGAAAGATGCGGCGGGGGGTCATCAACGGCTTCAGGGGTTCCTGGCTATCGGGCCTGGGATACCTAATCGTAGACGGCATCCCCATACCATGCGAGAATGCCCCCACGGTACGGGCATTGGACGCCTGTTTCGGTGACGTGATCGCTGAGGGGCATACCGTCAACCAGCAGGCGATCATCGGCAAGGAGATCTACTGGTCGATGGATGGCTTCGTCCTGCGCGGCTTTACCCCTGTCCGCAAAAAACTGGGTGTAGATGAAGAGGTCGATACTGCCGACTTTGGAGCAGGTACACAATCCGAGATGGAAAGGTAAGCTATGAGCGGGTACGCCATAGGTATGTTAACACGTGCTGTGATCGATGGCCTTCTAGCCCAGCGTAAGATGGACGGCGACTCCGACGTGTTCGCTCCCGATGACTGGAGACACCTGGATGCGATCATCCAGCAAGGGAAACGCGCCGAAGCCCGCCTCCGCGAGTTGGGCTATGAGAAGCAGATAGAAGGAGCCTACAAGTCGGGAGGTGTGAAGTATGAATCACCTAAGTGATTTGGCATGAAGAAGCAGCTAGTCTATGAGGAATGCAAGGTTCACCAAAGCAGAACGGAAAGGAGAGGTAATAATGACTAGGGATAGATTCACCAATGAGAGCGAGATAGCCAAGAAATCCAGGGAGGCCATCCAGTCTGCCTATCAGTTGCCTGTGGAATGGGTAAAGTCATTCCTGGCGATCGATGAGGCTGCGTCCAGAGGTAATCATCAAAAGGCATTGGCACTGTTGCGGGCAGCTACTTTACCAGAAGATGTTTCCAGTATACTCAAAAGGGCTATAGAAACAGGTGATGATCATGCTATTGAGCAGGTATTCAGAGAATACAAAGGACGCATTGGCCAAGCGTTCTGTGAGAGGTGCTGGCGATGAGCTACGCTCTTGCGATGCTTGGAATCGCTGTCAGCGATGGACTCATGGCCCAGCGCAAGCTGGACGGTGACCCGGATATTATTGCTACCGATGATCCCCGTGAGCTTCAGGCCATTGTCTCTCAGGGGAAAAGGGCCGAGACCATCCTGAGGCAGAATGGAGACAAAGGCAGGGGCTTCCTGAGGCAGGCATACAAGAGAGGAGGTGTCGAATATGTGGAAACGGACTGACAACGAGTCGCTGGACATGTCGGTGCATCGTTGAATAGGAGAGGTGGCCAGGTTGGGCTCTTGCCCGCTGGTCAGCAGGATGCGACCGTACTGATCATGAAGGAGGAGGTTATAACATGACAAAAGAGGCCGAACTAGTGGTGAAAGCGCACATCTGGACGCTAGGCGGGATTGGCACACTTGACTCCTTTCTGTCGACCTGGATATGGTCGCCGTACAAAGTCAAGGAGGCTCTGGCAATGGGCATCAAGGGCGGCCTGCTCACTATGATTAGGCCGTGGAGTTCCACGCGTGAGTTGCCCCAATGGACGTCAGCCGGGATCAAGGCTCTGAGTCAGTTTGCCGTGATTCCCGATGAGAATTGGCACAAAGGGACGCCATTTGAAGAGAACTGTGTGGCCGAGGCTGTTGAGGAAATAGGGGAATGTTACGACAGCATGTACTTGAGAAAGTGGGCAGAGATCGCCGGACACCCAGAACGCGTGGTTGAAAACTGCATTAGAGACCTAGTGGATAATGCCTACGAAGGCGGCTTCGAATTCTTCCTACTTGACAAGCAACGACTGTCCGTTGAGCTATGGAATCAGCTGAAATCAATAGAAGAGGCAATGTACTACCAGGCCTCGCGACATACCATCGGTAAACCGGCCAGAGATTCGAAGGAGGCCATGGCGAGCGCGCTGGAGGAAGCCAGAAGCCTGGTTAAAA
>VGOE01000131.1 GCA_016876035.1 Chloroflexota bacterium | reverse complement strand
TGTGGTCGTATCTACCTGGCCATCAACTACATATGTGGACTAAAATCTTGATAAAGAGTGTTACCGAAGGCTTTGTTGTTGAGGAGGGACACGCCGTTGGTCCAGCCGATGTGTGTGACTTTGCTATCTATATAGCTCTGTTGGAACGCCTGGGATATGACTGGACTAAGCTCAAAGGCAATATGGTGAATGACCCGTTGCACACCCATGTTGGTCAATGTATGAACTATAAGCAGCCCCTGGAAGTCGGCTTCAGGGTCTGCGTGGACGCCATGGAGTGGGCTCTTAAGAATACACCCAAGTATCGCCCTACCAATGGTGGTTGTGCCTACGATATGAGGGAGGCGGGGATAAACACCATTCAGGAGCTGACCTTCCGCTTCGCCAATTATATAGAGTACACCGATGAGCTGGTACGGAGGGGAGTAAAGTTTGAGGACTTTGGACACCTGCCAGCACTGGCCTTTAGTGGTGAGATAGACTTCTTTGAGACGATATGCAAGCTCAGGGCGGCGAGGAGGATATATGCCAAGATTGCTACTCAGCGATATGGTGCCGACTCCAAAACTTTGAAATGTCCGCCGTGCAATACTAATCTGGCTGGGGACTCAATGACAGCGCAGCAGCCTATATTTAATGTGATAAGAAATACGATTGAGGCAATGGCCAGCGTCCTCGGTGGTATCAATGGTATGGAGTTGAAGGGCTATAGTGAGGCTCTAACCACACCACCTATTGAGGCATGGGTGGTCAATAAAGGAATAGAGACGATAATTGCTGAGGAAGCCAATATTCCGCTAACTGCTGACCCTCTAGCCGGTTCCTACTATGTGGAGTGGCTTACCAACAAGATTGAGCAGGATGTCTTCGCCTATTTGCAGAAGATTCTTGATATGGGTGGCATGAGAGCGGCAATCAAGAGCGGTTGGATACAGGCGGAGGTTGAGAAGGCAGCTCAGGAGCGGCAGAGGGAGCTTGAAGAGGGGAGGAAGATAAAGGTCTGTGTGAACGCCTATAAAGAGTTAAACGACTATGATATTCCACTGCCCATGCTTGAATATCACCGGGCTGACCCTTTTGAACCTTACTCTGAAAGGCAAAAGAAAACGATGGAGGAATTCAAGGAGTTTAAGGAGACTCGTGACATCAGCAAGGTCAAGCCGGCTTTGGAGAAGCTATATCAACTGGCGAAGGGGGATACGAATGTATTTTCGGCGGTGATTGATGCTTTTAGAAATGATGCTACCATAGGTGAAGTGATGGGGGTGACAAGGAAAGCCATGGGTTTTCCTTATGACCAATTTGAAATGGTGAGACCACCTGACTTCCTGGAACTTAACTAAGATGAAGGAGTAAACATGGAAGAGCGAAAGGTAAGATTTGTGTTAGCTAAACTTGGTCTCGATGACCACAGCAGACCTCTGTATGTGCTTTCCCAGGGGCTCCGAGACGCTGGCATGGAAGTAATATACTTGGGTCTGTTTCAGACGCCTGAGCGAGTGGTAAAAGCGGCAATCGCTGAGGATGCTGATGCTATCGGCTTGAGCTTCCATACCATGCATTATATCGGCTGGGTTGGCGAGACGATAAATTTACTCAAGGAAAACAAGGCAGAGGATGTTTGTCTTTTTGTCGGTGGCGTCATCCCCGCAGATGACAAGCTTCTTCTTGAGAAAATCGGGGTGGATGAGGTATTTCGGCCAGGTACTCCTATAGAAGTGATAACTAGCCATATCAAAGAGATAGTTAAGAAGAGAAGATGGCATGTAGCTCCTAAAAGGTAGTACTCTTGTGAGACTCGAATGAATTTGGTGGTTAGGGCGGTTTGTGGGCTGTTACAGATGCAAGAGAGGTGATATGACTTTTTAAGCCATATAGCAGCATCAATAGTCTTGGCTAGTGTTGATTCTGATAGTACTATGAGTTCGTAGCAAAGTCAATTAGAAACCTTATCTGGCAAACTGGTTGATATCAGTGGCTTCAGGAAGGTGGCGGATTGCGTATCTCTTTATGACTAGAGCAAGTAGAGGAGAAGGAGGTGATAATGGGCAGCGTATGGACAGAAAACTAAAAACCGAGAAACTACTATGGAGGAGGTGAACAGTTGAAAATCGGAAAAGCAAAGCATCTATTATTTGGTGCAATTCTGCTTGTGGTAGTGCTGGCAGTGCCAGCAGTCTCTGGCTGTGCTCCAGCAGCGCCACCCAAGGAGAAGATAGTCACCTATCTGAGCCTGGGCGACTATACTGGGCCGATAGCCGGGCTGAATGTCCCTGCTGATACAGGTTGCAGTGACATGTTCAAGGAGATAAACGAGAAAGGTGTTGATGGGGTGAAGGTCAATTTCATCGGCGTTGACACTCGCTATGATGTCGCCCGTGGTGTATCAGCTTACAAGAGGTATCGGACTGAGCCCAAGCTGTTATTGGTGAATCCTATCGGCACCCCGTTAGGCAAAGCTATCGCTCCAATGGCTTCTAAGGACAAGGTAGTCTCGTATGCTCCGGCTGACGGTGAATTTCAAGCTTTCATCGGCTGGCAGTTCACCTGGGGTGTCTGTTACCAGAACGCCTTCGGCGCCACTGTAGATTTTGCCCTGAAAGACTGGCAGGCCAAGGGTAAGTCGGGAACACCTTTAATCGGTTACATATGCTGGGATAGCCCTTATGGGCGAGAGCCACTGCGTGGCGGCAAGGAATATGCCGAGAAGTTCGGCGTGAAGTTGCTGCCGCCGGAGTTCTTCCCTACGGGTGCTCCTGACCACACTGTCTGGCTGAAGAGGCTTGGTGAAGGTAAGCCCGATTATATCTTCATCGGCGGTGTTGACCCGACGCCGAGCAACATCATGCGTGACGCCATGAAGCTAGGACTAAAAGAGAAAATTCAGTTCATTGATTGTACTTTCTGGGGTCCGACTGAGGCGGTCGGCATAAAGCTCCATCCCGAGGCTACCGAGGGTTGCTGGATGGTCAGCTTCTATCTGCGTGGAGACCAGGCCTGGGCGCATCCGCTGGCTGCTAAGATAATACCGAAGCATCGTGGCATGAGGGTTGACGAGTTCCGCAAGAACAACCCCGCCATCTATATCACTGGCTTTGGGTGGGCGATTAATTACGGGGAGGCTCTGAAGAGAGCTCTGGCTGCTGTCGGCTACGACAAGCTTGATGGCGAGGCTATGAAAACGGCTTTAGAATCACTTACTGGCATTGACACAACACAGGGCCTGCAAGGGCCTAACACTTACAGTCCCACCAGCCGCCAGGCTAGCGATGTGGTCAAGTTCTATGCGGTGAAAGCTGGCAAAGAGGTGCCTCTTACTGACTGGGTGAAAGTGCCCGATTGCGTAGCTCTGTATGACTGGGGCAAGAAATAAGTCGGGACGAAAGGAGGTAGCATGATGAGATTGTTTGGTTTTGACAAGCTAGTTATTGTAGCCATGGTGGCACTTCTGGTGCTGCCCATAGCTGGCTGCGCTCCTAAGGCGCCACCCCCACCGCCGCCGCCACCGCCACCACCTCCAGCAGGGACACTGACCGTGGAGCCGGCGAAGATTGACTTCGAAATGTTACAGAAATACTTCCCACCGATTGCCAAGGCTCTGGGTCTTCCTGAGGCTATGTCAGCAACAGTGC
>VGOE01000130.1 GCA_016876035.1 Chloroflexota bacterium | reverse complement strand
GCAGACTTTGTCCATTCGCAACATTCCTTTCCTCCGGTACCCACTGGTTTCCCAGTAGACTACCGGACTCCACGGAGTGGCTCAATTTCCGAGCGGCGAATGGCTCACTTTCTGAGCGGCGCGTCCACTTTTACTTGAACGTTCTTTGGGTGAATACACTCGACTTTGGCGACCTCATAGGTCTGTATCTTTAGAAGACCACCACCAAAATTGGACCTGCCATAGAGGTTGATTAGCAATTGCGTAACTGTGCTGTTCAGCATCAGAGCCAATGTTATAACTTCAGCCCCCCAAATTTCTAAGAAATTATCGCCCACATGGAATCCATTCGTAGATAAATAAAAACGCATCACGTCATTAAGCAAGTAGTTACAGTTCAATCGAGCAGCAGCCTCACCTCCAAGGTCCCACCAACGCGTACGCCCTCGACAAGATGGACGGTCACCGTATCCACGTGCTGTACCCCACACGATATATGCTCCGGCGTATTGTCCTTTAAGCTGTGTTAGTTCTCTGTGACACAAGAACAGCCGAGGCGCGAGGTTAATCGGGTCTACTAAGAGCGAATGGATATCCTTAGGACTTTTAGCCACTGGTTTCAAAAATTCCTCCTCAATGAAGCCTTCCCAGCCAGCGCCGTTCTTGACATGAACCAGGCCCTTTGGCGCTGGCTTCCCAGTGGGCTCAAGGTAGAAGAATTCGTTAGCGCCGGTAGTAAACCCGCGCCGTACCTCGGCAATGTCCCCCAACCTTACCAGCTTGCCTTTGCCTTTCTCTAGAATGGTGAAGAAGATGTCCGGCGCCCGCAGATATTTGCCACCCCACTTGCCACCAGAATACTTGCCATATTCGGTGCCTATGTCCAGGGAAGGAGCCTCCCCTTCTTCGGAGACCTCCAGGCCGTCCCGCCATAGTTCCTCCTGCTTGATGGGGTACACACGGAATTCCGGCACACTCTGGATGCTGTCTGTCCACTCCTGTAGAAGAAGATTTTCCGCATTGACTCCCGCTTCAAAGGGAACCCGGTAGGCAATGAACTTGGAGACGTTGTCTTTCCTGGCTGCCCAGCTACCATCCTTTGGCCGGCGCAATACTACGATAACCGTGTTTATGTCTGACTCCTTAAAGGAGCGGCGGGCATGGTTGTCTATAACCTGGTGAATATCAATATTCCTCAGTAGGAACTGCTGTAGTGAGCCGCCATAGCCCACATCCAGCCAGGAGTTGGAGTTGATGAAGCAGAACACAGCACCCGGACGGAGCAGGCTGAGTCCTTGATAATAGAAATAAACATAGAGGTCGCTCTTCTTGTCCACCTTGGCGACGGCGTTACCCCAATAGGTCCTCACAGCCCTCTCCAGTTGCTCCTTATAGCCCCGCTTAATCTCCCTCCAGCGATCCGGGTCGTAGTCTTCTGATTTCAGTAACGGTGGCGCAATCTCCTCCTGTCGCACATAAGGCGGATTACCGATGCAGATATCAAAGCCCTCCTTCTCCAGGAAGACTTCGGCAAAATCAATATCCCAGAGAAAATAGTCCTTTTCACCCTTCTTGCCGACGCTGGCGGCAACTTCGCGCCAGCGTTCTCTTTCCTCTTTCAAAGCATCAATCTGCGGCTGGACTTTAGCCTGGGCTTCTTCCTGTTTCTTCAATACCGCCCCGGTAATGTCCAACCCGCCCCGTATCTGCTCAAGCCCTGCCTGGAAAGCCTTCTGCTGGGGCGATTCCAGCTTGCGGATTTCGTTGTTGATAGACTCAACCTTGGAGTCGATGATTTTCAGAAGTAGCTCTTGCTCCAACTGTTCGATGCCGTGCTTGCTGACCGAACGGTCGCCGCGGAAGTGGTCTGCTTTCTTATCAACGATATTATGGATTTGCTTTTTGAGTGACGGTGGGATGTGGGCGTAATCAGCCCTGAGCGATAGTGGTACGCCGGCAATCTCCTCGACCAGGCTGTCCCCCTGCCGCGCCTTGAAGGTGAGGTTGGGGAGGAGGGGCTGGTTATAGATATCCATCTGGCTCTCTTCACTCTCAATAATGAGAGAAAGCCACAACCGCAATTCGCAGACCCGCACTGCCCAGTCCTTAACATCAACGCCGTAGAGGTTACGGGAGATGATTTGCCTCTTGAGAGCGAACTCATTCTCGTGAAGACCCCGGTGCTCGGCAATGGCACGGTAGAGCTGTACCATGACATTCATCATCCCCACCAGGAACGAGCCTGACCCTACCGCCGGATCAACTGCTCTGACCGAGTCCAGAGCGCCTCTCAACCGATTAACGTCTGAGTCGGTCAGCCTGGCTAGTTCCTTCCGACCATCTTCAGACGCTGGTGCCATGACTATCGTTATGAGCGTTTCTTTGGATAAGGAAGTTACCTCATGCAGATGCTCTATCAGGGACAAGCGGCACATGTAGTCAATCTCTATCCTGGGAGTGTAGAATATGCCCGCCTGATGGCGGTCTTCTTCATTGATCAGGGACTCGTACACTCTCCCCAGCATCTCAGGATCGACCGCTACTTCAACCTCAAGAGGCAAGCTTTCTTGAATGGTGAAATTGTAGCGTTCCAAGAAGCCGGGATAATTGCCATCGATATTGCAGTCAAAGAGGGCGGTAAACACTTCATCGGGCAGGTCAAGGCCAAGCTTGCCCAGAACTTCGTCTTCGGTGAATAGGCCGCCGTTCAGGTAGGGCATGCCGAGGAATGAGGCTCTAATATCTGCGGGGAGCTCCATGGGTAGCAGGCTCGTGCGCTTATTGAAAGCATAGAAAAAGAGTGGCTTCAGCCAGGTGGAATAGAAGCCGCGCCGTGGTGATTTCTCCTGGTATTTCCGCCACAGGTTACGCATATAGCGGCGGTCCGGGGTACCGTCGCTCCATTTTAGCCATCCCTTCCGCTCAAGGAAATAAAGAAACATCAGCCGGTTGAGGAACTGCTGGGCAAAGGCATGTACCTGGTCGGAAATACCTTTATGTTGTTTTGCGAGCCTTTCCTTAAGGCTATTGAGAATGAGCTTGTAGTTCTTGAAGAACTCGTCAGTAACTCGCTCAACACTGAAGGCTTGCTCATGTTTTTTGCGGATGATTTCAGGACGCTGGTCCTTCGGAGTGAGAGCAATGCCCTGGAGCACTTCTAAGTCAGTGTGGTACACGTTGGCTGGTTCGAGGGGAAGAATACGGAGCTGGAGGGCAGGCATTGGTTTATCCGGCCTTAGAATACGCAGCGGACTGACGAAAAGGAGCTGACTATAGTCTTTAGTAAAAACAAAGAGATAGTCGCCTGCAGGGTGATGACGGTAAAATGGCTCAAGGATAGCACGAATTGTCGTCCGGGTCAGAGAAGTTGTCTCTAATAGATAAGCCTGAAAAGCTCTGTCGTAGTCACTGAGCATACGGACAGACTGGATAGCCTCAGATGGCTTGGGGGGAATATCAAGCTGTCTAGGCGGGTAAGAGACGTCGGTAACACAGTAGCCAAGGGCCTCTGCAAGATATTTGCGGAGTCCTTCCCTGGAGCGAACCTCTCTTATATCGGCAGCAGCAGCCATTAGCAAAACCTTGGGCGAAATAGCAGTTTATGTCATTGTATTAGAGTATAAACGGCTGAACTAGGTTATGCAATAGGGGGCTGAGAGGGTGATGTCCCTATGCGAATGATGCCAATGTGCGGCAGAGAATATAAAGGATCCTTTGGGGAAGTCGAATCATCTTCCGCAGAGCCGGAAGCGAGTACTCAACAAAACTGACAATTGTG
>VGOE01000129.1 GCA_016876035.1 Chloroflexota bacterium | reverse complement strand
TCTGCCATTTCAAGGTAGTTCCCCATTGGCACCTCCATCGCTTTTGATGGAGTATGCCGCATTTCCCTACCTTAAATGGCGGATTTTGACCTGTCCCTCCCTGGCGTATTTTGGGTGTCCCCTAACAGTCGAAGCCTCGGAATCATCTGGAACCAGCGTCCGGCCATAGTCTGATATGTCTGATCCCGTTAGACGAATCCGCCTCGCCCTCAGCCCATTTTCGCGGTATCCAGCTCTGCCTCTTAACCCACCAGTAGACGATGACAGTAACCACGACAGTGGGAACAACAAGCAAGGCCATGTACCAGCCGATGTCGCTGGACTCCAAGTCAAAGGCTGAATTGCTGAAGATTGTGGCCAGGGTACTGGGGACAAGGACCGCTGTGCCGGTAATGGTCAGATAGGTCATCACCAGAGCCAGTCTGTTGCCCAGGGCCTGAAGTTGGTTGTTAAAGAAGCGCTTCGGTCACAGTGTCACCTGCGCAATCTCTAAATTGTCACGTACCTCTTGAATTAATTCCTACTAATCTGTCTGTTGGTTCTTCCAGGATGCCTTGAGGAGCCAGAAACGATTCACCATTTCTGCCTTATTGGTGTTTCCTGATATCCAAATATGTCCCCAGTGGTCGGATCCACCTGATATCTTATGTTCTTTTGCTTGACCTTGCCTTTCTTAAGACGCAATGTTGCTTCAACGTCCCAAAACTCTTTGGATCCTGCGGTGGAATACCATATCTTCGTGCAAGAAAGCTCTTTAATCTGGTCTCCATACTGGGCTTCGAGTTTTCGCCTAACAGCACATTCAGCATCGAGAGCATCCCTGATCTTCTTCTCTTCCACTATTGGCCCTCCTTTTCCTCCCTCTCAACAGAGATTTCCAATCTATCAAGGGTTGGCATCACATTCCCACGCCGACTTTTTCGTGGCTATCAGTCAAGTTTAGCGATTATAACATACACCACCCTAAAGGATGTCAAAGGTTTCCGACTCTACCTCCGTCAAAAGTCTCTAGTGTAAGTACCTTTTCTGTCTGTTCACACCTGAGTTTCGTTGCGCAAGGTCGCACCGGGGATAACATGACTAGCATTTTGTGGCAGAACACAAATATGTTGGCAGACGATCCCGAAGGGAAAAACAAAAATTTGCCGCCGTTCGCAGTTGTGAATAAGGTATGGATCAAGGGGTTGCCTAACATCCCTGGCGAAATGTCTTCACCTCTATCTGGCAGTGACAGCCACCCCTTCTAGGCTTTCATAAGCCCTTTTCGCTTCGTCCACAGAATCTCCCTTCTCCAGATGGGTCGGATCGCTCAGGCTCTGACCAGGAGCCACTGCCTTGAGCATACGTTACATGGTCTTGCCGCTCCTTGTTTTGGGAAGCGAGTCCACAAAACAGACCTCATCCGGGCTAGCCAACGGATCAATGGCTTGGCGAATATGCCGGAATGAGTTTTCGGAGGCTTGACAGATAGCGGTCAGGGTTGTATTATACGAATACACGGGCGTCGTCGCAGACACGTTTTCCCATGATTGCATCGTACTCAAGGCAGAAAATATGTTGTCTGGTATTTGCCTTTGAGTTGACAGCCGCTCAGTGGTGGGTAGGTGCTCCATCTGGCGAGGGTTAGGGGAGGGCAGGGCTCCAAAATATCATCATAAGAAGGAGGTAGAATGGCCATCTATGTAATGCTGACAAGCCTGACAGATGAAGGCAGGAAGACCATAAAAGAGAACCCTGACAGGGTAAAAGAAGTTAATAAAGAAGTCGAGACTATGGGGGTGAAGTTGCTAGGTCAGTACGCGCTCATGGGCCCGTACGACTTCGTGAACATTCTTGAGGCTGCCAGCAATGAGGTCGTAGCTAAAGTGGCGGTCGAGTTGGGTTCCAGGGGCACGCTGCAAACCTTGACCATGCCTGCCATCAAACTGGACGATCTAATAAAGACCTTGAAGAGCAAGTGATCTCAACCAGGGTATGCGAACCCTTCATAGCCCTCGCCAGAGGAGACAAGGCAGCCAAAGGCATCAATATCCCTGCTGACTTATGATACTTTGCTCAGCCAACGAAGGAAAAGGAAGTGGAGGGTCGTGGGATGGCGATCTACGAGTATGTGTGTCCAAAGTGCAAGGTTGAGTTTGAAGTGATGCGTCCCATGAGTGAGGCTAGCAAGGTGGCTGTCTGCCCGCGTTGCGGCTCTGAAGGACAAAGGTTGCTGTCAGGCTTCGCCTCCAAGACAGGTTCCTACGTTCAATCGCCTGGAAAGTCCTTCAGACAGCCGCTTGTCTAAGCTGATCAACAAAGGGGATGGCGAAGCAGTCTTGGTGAGTTTGATTAGTGGTGTTATTCTGAGGAGTACGCTTCACGCGGGCGACGAGGAACCTCAGAGATTCTTATCTTTGCACAGAGTGACACGAATATGTTAGTAAACGATCTCTTGGTGACAGGAGGTGTGGATATGGCTGGGTTTGTGAAGAGACCCTGCGCCTACTGCGGTGGTAGGGGTAGGATGGCGAATATGGGCATCATGCCTGTCTGGAAGACCTGTGTGGTATGTGATGGATTTAGATTTGTGCTCACTCCGAATAGTTTCGTCAAATGTCAGTATTGTGGCGGTATTGGTAGAAGAAGGACAGGGGCCGCCTTTCGGTATTTGGTGCGCTGCAAGAAGTGCAGGGGCACCGGCTGGACTGAGCCGCTACTGTTAACTGGTCACCAGTAGTCCACCCAGAGACATAAGGGTGGTGATGCTATTCACGTGAGTAGCTATAAAGATCTTGGCCTAAGAACCCTTTGGGCTCTCTGATAATCAGAGAGCCCAAAGAAGGTATCTTAGATAGGCGCTATTTTGCTAATTGCCAATTTCAGGCTATAGAGATCGTCTCTCGATCGCTGTCAAATAACATCGGACATAAGGGTACACTCTCTTGGTCACACCCGAATGTCAGCCGTTAGGGCTTCTGCGGCCCCGTGACTGGCTTAGTGTAGATGAAGCTGCCTGAGGCTATTTGGACCAATCAGCCGGAAACTGGATTACCGCCGGGAGAGGCTCTGCCTTTATTCCCAACTCTTTCAGAGCCTGGTCACGCACCTTCTTCAGTAATGCATCGAGCTGCTTGATCTCTTGGGCTGAGAGACTGGACCGCAGCAAGCTTTGTGCACGCCCCATCCCGGCTTCTTTGGTCTCTTTCAAGAGTTCTCCGCCCTTGGACTGCATCCTTATTTTCACCACGCGCTGATCCTTTTTACTCCTGGTCTTTTTCACCAAGCCAGCCCGCTGCATTCGTGACAATTGTGCGGAAGCACTGTGCTGCTGTCGGAAGGTGTAGCCAGCTATCTCCCCTGGTGTTAGAGGTGATTTGCTAGCGCTGAGAATGGACAGGACGTCAATCTGGGCAAGGGTCGCATCATGTTTACCAAGCCCGGTTTCCAGAACCCTGTCCATGGCATCTGACGCCTGGCGCAGCCGCACCCACGCCTTCAAAGCATCATCATCAAGCTCCCAATCGTACATTTTATAGTCCTCCTTTATATTTCAGCCATGTGTTTTCAGCTATCTCAGGGCAGGTTCTTCTGTCCCTGCAAGCCGATCCCCACATTCACTAGTAGAATTCAAGCCTGACCCACATAAAAGCGTCGAAGTCTAGATGCCCCAATCCTACTTGCCACTATTTTACGGGAAATTCTATCACAATGCAAGTCCTACCCCCACCCGGTAGTGTCAAGAGAAGTGTGTAAATTGAGGGATAGGCTTCTCCTTCCAGGTTGAGTTAAGGTGATTGGTAATGCCATAGATGATCCGATCAACACTCTCAGGATTCTGAAAACAGCT
>VGOE01000128.1 GCA_016876035.1 Chloroflexota bacterium | reverse complement strand
GGGAGGGGTGGACAAAGACGGCAAAGATGTCACCAACGACCTCTCCTATATGATCCTGGATGCCACCAGGGAACTGCACTCGGTGCAGCCGCCCCTTTGCTTCCGGTATCATGACCGGATACCTAAAGACCTGGTCTTGAAGGCGATCGATACCATGAGGACAGGGGTGGCCCAACCGGCCTTCTTCAATGACAAGATGATGATTCCCTATCTATTGGAGAAGGGCGTACCCCTGGAGCATGCGCGGGACTACGCCATCAGCAACTGCATGTCCTGGACCATCCCGGGTAAGAGCATGGTCTACCGCCAGGGCATGGGGATGTTTTCCTTCACTAACTGCATGATGCTGGCCTTGAATCAGGGGGTGGACTGGCTCAGCGGACAGAAGGTGGGCTATCCCACTCCCGACCCCCTCACCTTCAAATCCATCGATGACATCATCGAGGCGACCTTCCAGCAGTTCAACTTCTTTATGGGGACACAGGTCTACATCAGCAACATCGCCGACGCCCTGTACGAGGAATATCTGCCCCGGCCGCTTATCTCGGCCCTGGTAGATGACGGCATAGAGGCGGCGGCAGACTGCCGCAAGTGGTACTACTTCCACCGCAACTACGTCATGCCCACCGGGGTAAACAATGTGGCTGATTCGCTGGCGGCCATCAAGAAGTTCGTCTTCGAGGAGAAGAAGATGACCATGGCCGAGCTTTTGGGTGCCTTGAAGAACAACTTCGAGGGGAAGGAAGAACTGCGCCAGATGCTGCTCAGTGCCCCGAAGTTCGGCAACGATGATGAGTATGTCGATAGTATCGCCGAGAAGGTGCACTTCCGCATCAAGGAGGAGACGGAGAAGTTCACCACCTACTACGGCTATCCCTACGATACAGATGGCACCAATGCCTCGGTGGGTTACTTCCTGGGCTTTGATGTGGCGGCTACACCGGAGGGCCGGAAAGCGAGGGAGCCCCTCCACGATGGGACTGTCTCCCCAGTGCAGGGCCGGGATAGGAAGGGGCCGAGCGCCGTGCTGAACTCGGTGGGCAGGATTGACCCGCTATTGTCCTGTAACCACCTCTTCAACCAGAGGTTTGCGCCTCAGTTCCTAGAGGGAGAGAACCGGGAGGTTTTCACTCAATATCTGAAGACTTGGTCTGACCTGGGGATTCATCACATACAGTTCAACGTCATCGACCCGAAGACATTGCGGGATGCCCAGCAGTACCCTGAGAAGCACGCTGACCTGATAGTGAGAGTAGCAGGCTACTCTGCTTACTTTGTGGATCTGACTAAGTCCCTTCAAGATGACATCATTGCCAGGACTGAGCAGAGCTTCACCTAAGAGAGCGCCCCAAGGAGAGACGCAAAGAGGTAGCCCAGCTTTGCTGGGCTACCTCTAACTTGTCAATATTAACAAAGCTACCAGGCTTGGCAACAAGACAAGCTCTTTCCTAGTTGCAGTCGTTCTGAGTATAATCTGAGCATGCTTACCGAAGAAGACCTAGAGAGATACAGCCGGCAAATAATATACGAGGGATTTGGCGAGGAAGGGCAAAGACGGCTCAAGGAGTGCCACGCTATCGTGGCGGGGATAGGAGGTCTAGGATGCTCCGCATCGACATACCTGGCATGCGCCGGAGTGGGGCACATCACTCTCATAGACCATGAGAGAGTGGAACTTTCCAACCTGAACCGGCAAATCCTTCACTGGGACGTGGACATCGGCCAAAAGAAGGTCACCTCGGCAGCAAAGAAGCTGGCCAGATTGAATCCGGCTATAGAGGTTACGCCTCTCGACATGGAGATCACGGCGGATAGTGCCTCAGATATCATCAGGGGAAGCAACGTGGTGATAGATGGAATGGACAACTTCGAGACCAGGTACATTCTGAACCAGGCCTGTGTGGCCGAAGGGATACCCTTCATTCATGGAGGTATCTGGGGGCTGAACGGCCAGGTCACCACCATCATCCCCGGCAAGACGCCGTGCTTTGCTTGCATTTATCCCAAAAAACCGAAGGAACTGAAGCCATTTCCGGTCTTCGGCGTAACGCCGGCCCTGGTGGCCATCATCCAGGTGGCCGAGGCCATCAAGCTCCTGGCGGACTTTGGCCGTACCCTGGCAGGCAAGATGCTATACGTCAACGAGGTGAACATGGACTTCAGCTACCGTGATTTGTCAAAGAACCCCAACTGCCAGGTCTGTGGCACGGGGAAGGGGTGCGGCGTATGAGGATCCGGCTAAAATCCTTCTTTCACTTCGATGTGTCAAAAGCCTTCGGCAACGATGAGATAGAACTATCGAGGGGCGGGGCCACCATAAAAACCCTCTTGCAAGAGATAGCCCGGCGAAGCGAGGGAGCGATTGAGGCGATTGACCCACACAGCGGGTTGCTCAGCACAGAATACTTCGTTTTGGTTAATGGACGTGATCTGGGAACCCTTCCTGAGGGGCTGGAGACAGTGCTCCGCGAGGGGGACGAGGTGGGGCTGGGCACAAACTACTTCTGGGGAGGGGGTTGAACTGCACCGGGCAAAGCTGGCTGCAAGGGGGAAAGCATGAGCACAGAAGAGACGATCCTGAGTACTTTCCGGAGAGTAGCTATAATAGGGCTGTCGCCCAAACCGGAGCGCCCTAGCTACAGGGTCGCAGCTTACCTCAAAGAGCAGGGGTACAAGATTGTTCCAGTGAATCCCGGGGAGAAGGAGATACTGGGAGAGATGTGCTACCCAGACCTGGCTTCCATTCCTCAGTCCGTAGAGGTGGTGGACGTCTTCCGCCGTGCAGAAGAGGTGCCGGCGGTGGTGGAAGAGGCTATCAGAGTCGGCGCCAAGGCGGTGTGGATGCAGGAAGGGGTTATAAACGAGGAAGCCGCCCACCGTGCCAGAAAAGCCGGGCTGCTAGTGGTGATGGACAAATGCATGCGCAAGGAACACTTGAAGTTAAGGGACAAGGCAGAAGAGGCGGACAGCAAGAAGACCTGAGCCGCCTTCAGAGCCATCCATAATCGTGGCCTAACAGAAAGGAGAAAAACCATGGCTAAAACGAAGGAAAATCTGGGATCTGCCTTTGCTGGAGAAAGCGAAGCTAACCGCAAATATCTGTTCTTCTCAGAGAAGGCTGACCAAGAGGGACAGAAACAGATAGCGCGGTTATTCCGGGCTGCGGCGGAGGCCGAGACGGTTCACGCTCGCAACCATCTCAGGATTATGGGGGAAATTAGGACAACGAAGGATAATCTATTGGCAGGCATTTCCGGTGAGCACCACGAGTTCACCAAGATGTATCCTGAGTTCATCAAGCAGTCCCAGGCCGAGGGTGAAGACAAGGCAGAAGGCAGCTTTGATCTAGCCAACAAGGTGGAGGAAATCCACCACGGTCTCTTCCGGGCTGCCCTCGGCATGCTGGAAAGGGGCCAGGCCATGGAAGAGAAGCCTTTCTTTGTTTGCCAGTACTGTGGCAATACCGTGGAAGGGGAAGCACCGGAGAAATGCCCGGTCTGTGGAGTGCCGCGGAAAATGTTCAAGCGTGTGGACTAGGCTCACTTCCGCACTACGGCTAGTACTTGGCTGCAAACGTTAGCGTAATAATGCCCAAAGCCGTTGCGCCGTGTGTCAGCTTCGACATATGTGGCATCATTTGGCGCAATTAGGCACTAGCCGCTCTAATAATTCATGCAGGGATAGACCCTCAGGTGTGTCCGCACTGCCTTTCTTGTGGTCCATATTCTGGTTGTTACCTTGTAGGGATCGAGCTTCAGAGTCTGTCTCAAAAATACCGTCCAGGGAATTCACGATAGGTTGAGGAAGCGGTAGAATAGGAGCAATGTTAGTGGAGGTAAGAGATATATGCCGCTACGCCCGTTTAGTCGCTGTCAGACCTGGTTGTTTCCGCCGACC
>VGOE01000127.1 GCA_016876035.1 Chloroflexota bacterium | reverse complement strand
CGACTCACTTAACGCAGCCACTCTTCAGGCAGAACACGGGTTAGCCAACCTAGCATCCAACAGGGGAGCTCTGAAAAGCCTAACAAACTGGCCATGGATTAGTGCCATGTTGAACGCTACATAGAATCAGATACAGGCGACCGCACTGAAGGACTATTGCCAGGCCCACCCTGGTGAGTTTGAGTTGGTTGGTACTTATCTGCCTCCTGTAGGCACATCGATTTGGGCTGGTGAGATAGAGGCCACCAAGGGGTGCGACTACGTGTTCCCGATGTTTGCCAATTATGTTAGAGATTTTCGAGCCCGTGGCTATCAGGCAACATTGCTCTCGGCGGCCGTCATAGGTAGTGGCAACTTTGGTAATTTTGTGGACGTTTGTGGTTGGGGAAATATCGATGGGACGATTGAGACTATGTCAACGGGGTGGTGGGATGAGCAATATCCTCTTGCTGAGTTAGCTAAAGGAGTTCTTCACAATTACCGCCCTGGCCAAGAGCAAGAGATAATGCATGAGGGCATGATGTATTCCGGCATATTCCGCGGGACCTATATGATGTACGACATTGTGCGGCAGGCTGTGGATGAGGTGGGTGCGGAGAACTTTGATGGGCAGGCTTTCTGTGACGCAGCCGTGAAGTTTAATAAGAGCTACGAAGGCTTATATGAGGTGGGGTTCACTGAGACTGAGCGCACAGCGACCAAATATTATGCCATATACAAGTGGAGTGCCGAGCAGAACGGGCTGGTGAAACTCACTGGTTGGCTTCCTTTGATAGACTAACGAAAGGATCCTTCAGCGTAGGGGTTCGAAAAAGGCGATGGCGTTGGGGAGTGGGTACAGTGAGCACACTGACCAGGTACGCAGTCTGATGGCGGGGCGTGTGTCGATAGGAACCCGGAAGAAGCCTTTGCGGTATGAGGAGTGAAGGAAAGGATAACAACCGGGATCGGACGTGGAAAGGAAAGGAGGTAGCACGTGAAAGGCATCTGGAAAAAGGCAGTAACGTGTTTCCTTGTCATAGCTTTGGTGACTGCGTTTTGCTTTGGCTACGGGTGCGATGGGGGAGGTGAAGGTCAAAAGACTATTCTTATCGGTTTGATCACCGACGTTACCGGAGTAGCAGGAAATGTTCTTAGTTCTTCGCAGTATGCAGTGCAGGATTTAGCAAGGTACATAAACGAAGACAATCCTATCCCTGGGGCGAGGATAAAAGTGGCAGTCTGGGATTGCCGCTATGACCCTTCCAGGGATATACCTGGCTATGACTGGCTGAAAGGTCTGGGGGCAAAGGTGATTATCGCTTTCTTACCTGGTAGCGCGGAGACACTAGCACCTTTTGCAAAGAGAGACAAGATACCTATTGTCACTCAGGCTGCTGACAAAGCCTACACTGAGCCTCCAGGATGGGTGTTTTGCCTCAATGCTTATATGACGGACAAGCCACCGACTCTGATGAAATGGCTCAGCGAGCGGTGGCCCAATTATCCCACAAGGCCCAAGATTGGTTATGTGGGCTGGAACTTACCCGGGGAACTACAGGCAAGCGGAGCGATGAAGAAATATTGCCAAGCAAATCCGGAGGAGTTTGAATGGGTTGGTGCCCATCTCACCCCTACGGGCAACATGATCTGGTCTGGCCAGATAAAGGCTTTGAAGGACTGCGACTACATATACGTGGGTGGCGGTAGCGCTGCGAACGCCGTTTTTGTTAGGGATTTTCGATCTCGTGGGTATACGGCAACATTTATGTCTTGCGAAATCATGTCTTGCGGCAGAGGCCTATTCATCGACATGTGTGGCTGGGATGCCATGGATGGGACGATTGAAATGATGGGGTCGCGATGGTGGAATGAAACGTCATACCCTATTCCCAAGCTGGCTAATGAGCTTATTCACAGATACCATCCTGGTGAAGCCCAGGACATAATCCATATGGGCCTAATCTACATAGGCGCCTTCCATGGCTACTACGTGTTTTACGACATATTACGCCAAGCTATAGAAGAGGTTGGCGCTGAGAACTTCGATAGCCAGGCATTCTATGACAAAGCCATTAAGTTCAAGAAGAACTACGAAGGCTTTTCAAAGTTTGAATTCAGTGAGGTAGAACGAGTGCCAATGAAGTCCCAAGCGGTATATAGGTGGAGTGCTGATGAGGGTGATCTGGTGAGGGTTAGCGACTGGCTGCCTCTCATAGAGATGGATTGAGGAAGCGAGTCATCGACTATGAAGTCGAGAAAGGAGGAAATCATGGCAGGTGCACTCACATTTAGAAGCATAACGAAGAACCATTTGGCCTGGCATTCGGATCTAGGAGGAGACCTTCGTGAGTGGCTGTACATGGACGGTTGGATGGACAACGGTTACAAGTACAGCCTTGTATTGGCTTCCAAGATGGAAATGGGAGAAAATATCGTTGGTCCTGAGAAGGGTGACTGGCCGTTGATTGATTGCCAGGTGATCGGTCCAGAGGGAGTCATGCGGCGTGTCGCCCAGGCGTTCCCTATTGAACAACTCAAGATGAGGCCCTGGGGAGTGAGCATAGGAGATAATGTATTCAGAGGCTCGCTGGGACGGGACAGCTTGCCGACGGGCTATACCATCAAGGTGGCTGTGGGAGATGTTGGCATAGATGTTACTGCCAAAGCGCTATGCACTGGCATCCGGTTTGTCGAGGAGGAACACGGTTATATGTACTACGATCCGACTGCGAACGTGGGTGTTGGGTGGTGGCCGCTGGTGCCCGGGGCCAAAGTGAAGGGAACTCTTACGTATCACGGGAAGAAAGTGCCTGTAACGGGCTTTGGATACTGCGAGCGCCAAGTCGGAAACGAAGTCTTCGCAGGCTGGATATCGCATTGGTTTTGGGGACACATGTGGGCCGGTGACTACACGGCTATCTGGTCGCACACCACTGGCCCTGAAAGTATGCAGTACCGTCACTTTAGTCCACTGGTGCTCTGGAAAGGCAATGATATTATTATGAGCACACACAACCTTGCGCTGGAAGCTGCAAACTTCGAACTTGACCCAGAAATCGGAATGCCTTACCCCACGGCCGAAACGCTTCATGCCACTGAAGCGAATATAGAGCTGACGGCGCTTATTCTGCCTGGTATAATTACCGAGCGCGACCTGATGGTTAACAATCCAGGCACCTCACCAGAAAACCCAGGTTGCTACTTCAGGCAATACTCGGACATCGATGTCGAAATAAGGCGCTTGGATCGGCTGGAGCAAATCAGGGGCAAATGTGTCCACGAAGCTGGCTGGATCACGCGATGGTTCCCGGTCCCAGGAAGATATCCTGCCTCGGGGAAATAGGGCGCCGTTTGAGCTTAGGGAACGTTCTCTCTTAGAAGATATCTGCTGGAAGATATACCAGTGGCATATCTCCCAGGTTGTAGATGACTGCGGGATCCACAAGCAGTCCAATGTGGGGCAGTGGTTGTGAAAACACTAGCGGTTCATGGTGCGCTTTACGGTTACCAGTTCGGTCTTCCCCAGTCCGGTTGATCTGAACAGCGTCTTACGCTTACACTCTTACGCCTGTTATATGTAGCCCTTGTCGCGGGCCTCAGCCATCATCTTAGGTTCTGACCACCATTTCTTTATGCCGAAGTCCTCTGCCACAACGTTGGCACAGTTATAGCCCGGCCCCCAGATGACACAGCCCCCAGGATAAACACTCGACCCTCCCAAGTAGAGGTTCTTTACCGGCGTCTTATGCTGGGAGCATTCCTGATTAGGCCTGAGGAATCCCATCTGTAGAGGATGGTATTGCCCCTGCTTGTAGCCTCCCTTCACCATGTTGGCAAACTTGTTTTGGATATCGGCCGGTGTAGTCAAATAAGTCCACAAGACGTTTTCCTTGGTCACATTGGGAGCGTACTGTGCCAGCAAGGCAATGCGGTTTTCGGCCCAAGCCTCCT
>VGOE01000126.1 GCA_016876035.1 Chloroflexota bacterium | reverse complement strand
ATGGGCGCACTCTATTTTGATGAACGAGACAAGGAACGTCTAATTCATCGCTCTGTCCGGCGCATTGAAGCCCTTGGTTATAAAGTAAGCCTTCAGGTCGCCTGACCTTTTATTTTCGAAGTAATGGTACGGGTGGTTAAGTAGGGCAGGTTTCCCAACCTGCCCGCCCCAACGCCTACCAGGTCAACAGGTTTAGTAGAGCAGATAGGGTGTAGTTCTTCGCAAGAAGGACTACACCTACCCTACGCTTGGTGGCACAATGTTGTCAAATGCGAGATGTCAATGATTTTGTGCCTCCGGATGGTTCTTCTCTAACTTCTCGATCCAACTAATAAATTTGCCGCGTTTAGGTTTAAGATCAGCACGTTGGGAACCCTCTTCTATAAACATATCTGCTATTTCCACAAATGCCTTGCATACGCGAATGGCCTCAGCAAACTGTTTTCGCTTAGTGTAGATTACCCTTAGACGGTCATAAGGATAATCCCCAGCGAATAAGTCAGAGATGTTGTTTTCATATAGTGCGATTGCTCTATCTATCTCACTGACTGCTTCAAGAGCCTTGCCGTTCAAGTTTCGATCAACCATGACACCGAATAAGTGTGATTCTGCCTTGAGTGCCGCCTCTTTTTCTTCGAACAATAGTGGCTTGCTGCCCCAATTAAGCAAGTAGTTACAGACGATCTGGCGCGGTACACCTTGCTTCATCTGCTCATTAGCCCATTGGAGCAACTCATCATGTGTCCACTGTGGCGGTTCAGATAGGACCGATGTCATAGTGATCCCTTCTTCACTAGGGGAGCTAAAGAGTCGGCGTCATTCGACACGTTTCTCTCCTGAAAGCTTGCGCCTAAGTCTATCAAAATGTGCTTCGATATCAGCATATAACCTAGCCAAAGGCTCGGCTGACAGGTCCAGCCTGTTTAGGACTTCATATGGAAGCGGCCTGTGCCATTGGTCAACATATTGTGAAAACTGATTGAAGAGCGCTTTTGTCGAGGGGTACGCAAGGTGTATTTCAATTTTGAATACCTCAAGCATTTTGTCGAATGCGGGGATGTCTTCCTTACGAAACCGTTCGTTTTCCCAGTCCAACGATTTCTTGAAAGGCTCAAAGTACTTGTCGTGATCTTCAAACGGCCGTGGGTTCCTCTCACAAATCTCCCGCCATGCTTGGTTCGACGCATTGCTAACCTGGATATTACGTTCAGCATTCGCCATGCCCTGTCTTATCAAGCCAAATACAGGCCCGTAGAATTCATCTAAACGACGCTGGTCGAACTCATGCCACTTCTTCCTACGGAAGTGTCTTTCAGTGAATATGTAAGTGACCAATGCGGATAAGATAATAGAGACTACATGCGTCAATATGGCCATACTGCGTTCCAAAGACTGGTGAGATCATCAGATATCTACATTATTCTGTACACCTAACGATCTCCGTTATGTTAATTTCAGACTACTCGGAAGCAGATACCTCGCGCACTTCACCATTAGCCCGGTAGAAATAAAGCTCCCCAGGCGCAATTCAAACCAACAGCGCCTTGCCCGATCACCCGTCAGAACTGAGCCCCAGGCCCCTACGCTTTCTCGGCGGCGCGCTCCTTGACGATCTTGTCGGTCTGATAAGAGGGGACCTCTTCGTAGTGGTCGAAGGCCATCTTATAGGTGCCTCGACCCTGGGTAATGGACCTCAGGTCTATCGAATACCTCTGGACCTCGGCCAGGGGCACCTGGGCCTCAATCACCTGCTTCCCGTCGGTGGGATTCATCCCCAGCACTCTGGCCCGCTTGGTATTGAGATCGGCGATGATGTCGCCGATGAAGGCCTCCGGTATCACAACCTCCAGACGCATTATCGGCTCGATCAGTACCGGATTTCCCTGGGCCAGCCCCTTCTTCAGGGCCTGCGCCCCGGCTATTTTGAAGGATATTTCCGACGAGTCTACTGGATGGGCGCTGCCATCGAAGAGGGTCGCCTTGACATCCACCACGGGGAAGCGGGCCAACACGCCTTCATGACGGGCTTCGAGGACGCCTTTCTCTACTGCGGGTATGTAATTCTTCGGAACTGACCCGCCAACCACCCTCTCGGCGAACTCAAAGCCGCTGCCCCGGGGCAGCGGTTCCAGTTCCAGAAAGACATGCCCGTACTGACCGTGTCCTCCCGTTTGCTTTTTGTGTTTGTATTCTGCCTGGACTGTGGTGGTAATCGTCTCCTTGTAGGGGACCTTGGGAGTGTCCGCAGTAACCCCGACACCAAACTTGCGCTGCATCCTGTCCACCACCACCTCCACGTGCGAATCACCCATGCCGGCAAGGATGGTCTCCCCGGTATCCGGGTCGCGGCGCACCTGAAGTGTGGGGTCTTCCTCAGCCAGCCTCGGCAGCACCGTGCCAAGCTTGTCTACGTCCACCTTAGTCTTGGGACGGATGGCGACACTGAATACGGGCTGAGGGAATTTGATCAGCTCAAGGGTTGTGGGATTCTCTTTGGTACAAAGGGTGTCGCTGGTGGCGGTCACTGCCAGCTTTGCCACAGCGCCAATATCCCCAGCGACCACCTTGGGCACAGCTTCTTGTGTTTTGCCTTGAAACATGAAGAGCTGGCCTATCCTCTCCATCTGCCCCTTGGTGCTGTTCCACACCTGGGAGTTGCTCTGAATTGAACCAGAGTAGACCCGGAAATGAGTTAGCTTACCCACATAAGGGTCGGCACTGGTCATAAACACCAGGGCTTTCAAGGGGGCGTTTTCATCCGGGGCAACAGATCCCGCCTCTTTTGGCGATGGCAGATGATGGCAAAGGGTATCCAGAAGACGTCCCATGCCCACGTTCTGCGATGCCGAGCCAGTCAGAATGGGGACTATCTTACCAGCCTTGACTCCCTGCGCCAAAGCGCGTGCGATCTCCTCTGAAGTTATCTCCTGCCCCTCCAGATATTTGACGGTAAGATCATCATCCAATTCGGCTACCGCCTCTGTCAGTTTGTCGCGGAAGGAAGCAGCTTCATTCGCCACGGAGGCAGGGATGTCACTCTCCTGTTGTTTGTCTCCGCTGTAAGCTTTCATGCCAACCAGATCAACAACTCCCTGGAAGGTGGAGTGGGAGCCGATAGGCAACTGGATAGGCACACACCTAGTATCGAGCCTTTTTCGAATCTGCTCCACCACCTTGTGGAAATCAGCGTTTTCGCGATCCATCTTATTGATGAAAACGAGGCGAGGCATCGAGCCTTCTTCAGCATATTGCCACACCAGCTCAGTGCCGACCTCTACGCCCGAGGCGGCGCAGACGACAATCACTGCTCCCTCGGCCACTCGCATTCCGGCCCTGACTCCGCCGACAAAGTCAGCATAGCCCGGGGTATCCAGCAGGTTGATCTTGGTTTCTTTCCACTCACAGTGAAGGGGAGAAAGATTGATACTGATCTGGCGCTTTATCTCATCTGGATCATAGTCGGAAACAGTGCTTCCCTCACTTACCCGACCCATCCGTGGGATGGCTCCGGCGGTAAATAGCAATGCCTCAGACAGGGAGGTCTTCCCTGCTCCACAGTGAGAAAGTAAGACTACATTACGTATCTGGTCTGCGTTGTAATTCCGCATCAGGCCGCCCTCCTTCAGTAAATCACGGCTACGTTTGGTGATATATGAGCGCGGCGGTGGCTACAAGCAAGCCGCTGGCAAGCGTGGCACAAACCACTACCATAATGCCGCAGTGACAGTATAATCAAAATAGCCTGAAAAGGGAAGGATACTGCCCTAGTGCGTAACTGCATCATCTTTGTCGGTCGAGTTTGAACTAAAGAAGAGAGACCTCTCAGAATCCCATGAGGGCGGTGTTATTCTATGTAGCGTTCAACATGGCACTAATCCATGGCCAGTTTGTTAGGCTTTTCAGAGCTCCCCTGTTGGATGCTAGGTTGGCTAACCCGTGTTCTGCCTGAAGAGTGGCTGCGTTAAGTGAGTCG
>VGOE01000125.1 GCA_016876035.1 Chloroflexota bacterium | reverse complement strand
AGCTCAACGGACAGTCGTTGCTTGTCAAGTAGGAAGAATTCGAAGCCGCCTTCGTAGGCATTATCCACTAGGTCTCTAATGCAGTTTTCAACCACGCGTTCTGGGTGCCCGGCGATCTCTGCCCACTTTCTCAAGTACATGCTGTCGTAAGATTCCCCTATTTCCTCAACAGCCTCGGCCACACAGTTCTCTTCAAATGGCGTCCCTTTGTGCCAATTCTCACCAGGCGCCTCGGCCAATTGACTCAGAGCCTTAAGCCCGGCCGACGTCCAGTAGGGCTGCTCACGCATGGCACCACCAGCGCGAAACATGGTGAGCAGGCCACCCTTGATGCTCATTGCCAGAGCCTCTTTCACTTTGTATGGCAACCAGATCCAGGTCGATAAAAAGGAGTCAGCTTCGCCAACCTGTTCTACCGTCCAGATGTGCGCTTTCACTGCTGATTCAATCACCTTTGGCATTTCAGCACCTCCTCTATGTGCCATGGTCAGCTGCTCCTATCCTATGCGGTTAATAGCGCCATGCAGTCTCGCAGATGTCCCGGATGTAGTATACTCCCTCGCGCTTCTCCTTCAGCACGCCGTCAGCCTTCCCACGGGCGCTATCGATTCACTGCTCTGATGAGTCGCGCCTGATTGCTCCATCCGGAAGGCCACCTGCTTTTAGCCATTCCTGCAGCTCATCACTCTCCCTTGCATCAAGAGAGAGTCTCCATTCTTCCTCGTCCATTGCCAACTTCCTGGTGCGTTCCTCCTGCAAGGCCTTGAACTCCTCTGGCGTGGTCCGCTTGCCCTCCCGCAATTCTCGTCTTATAGCCTCGGCTTCCAGTGGATAGTCCTTTCTCAGGCCGCCATAGGCCATGCCTTCGGCCCACTGAGTCGGCCCGCCGCGGAATATGATGTCCTCCAACCACAAGAGATGATGAATGTATTGGCGTTCGTGGAAGGCTGTCTCCTTGATTCGGTCACGAATGAACTGGGTTTTGGCTTCATCGAAGTTCGACATTGTTATCCTCCTCCGCTATCGAATCTGTCAGTGGTTTGAATCCTCTCAGCGAGGTTGGCGAGAGCCTAACCTAATGCTGCTAATGCAACCTGCGCCTAGACCTCTTCTAATGATACACCGGCATGTCCAGTGAGTTGTTTCCACTCTGGTTCCACATGTTCAACACCTCCTCTCTTGCATGCCTGTCTCAGGAAGCCCATGCCCCTATCTCCATTCCGCCTCAGGATGGCCTCAGCCCTTTTCCCCTGAGAGACAATGGCCTGAAGCTCACGGGGATCATCGGTGGCAATAATATCCGGGTCACCGTCCAGCTTGCGCTGGGCCATGAGTCCATCGCTGACAGCGATTCCAAGCATCGCAAGAGCGTAGCTCATCGCCAGCAACTTTCACAGAACGCTTGGCCGATGCGTCCTTTGTATTCTCTGAATACTTGCTCAATAGCATGATCATCACCTGTTTCTATAGCCCTTTTGAGTATACTGGAAACATCTTCTGGTAAAGTAGCTGCCCGCAATAGTGCCAATGCCTCTTGGTGATTACCTTTGGAGAGGGCCTCATCGATTGCCAGGAATGACTTTACCCATTCCACAGGCAACTGATAGGCAGCCTGGATGCCTTCCCTGGATTCCTTGGCTATCTCGCTCTCATTGGCGAATCGATCCGTAGTCATGATTACCTCTCCTTTCCGTTCTGCTTTGGTGAACCTTGCATTCCTCATAGACTAACTGCTTCTTCACGCCAAATCACTTCGGAGGTTCATACTTCACACCTCCCCTTTCGTAGGCTCCTTCTATTTGCTTCTCGTAGCCCAAACTACGCAACGAAGCCTCTGCCCTCTTACCCTGTGCGATGATTGCGTCAAGGGTCTGCCAATCATCGGGAGCATACACATCGGAGTCACCGTCCATCTTACGTTGGGCGAGAAGCCCATCAATAACAGCGCGGGTTAGGATACCTATATCGTACCCACTCATAGCTTACCTTTCCATCTCCGATTGTGTACCTGCTCCAAAGTCGGCAGTATCGACCTCTTCATCCACACCCAGTTTTTTGCGGACAGGGGTAAAGCCGCGCAGGACGAAGCCATCCATCGACCAGTAGACCTCCTTGCCGATGATCGCCGCCTGGTTGACGGTGTGGCCCTCAGCGATCACGTCACCAAAGCAGACATCCAGTGCCCTAACCGTGGGGGCATTGTCGCATGGTATGGGGATGCCGTCTACGATTAGGTATCCCAGGCCCGATGACCAGGAACCCCTGAAGCCGTTGATGACCCCCCGCTGTATCTTTCCTTGCTCCACAAGATTATCTAGGTACTCTCTCGTGATCATAGTTCTTCCTCCTCGTCATCGTCGTCGATTAGCCACCAGAATCCCATCCAACATTCCATCAGCCCTCCTTTCCCCAGTTATTCCTATGAGCGATCCTCGCCCGCCAGTCCTAGAGTCATATCTTCTCCTTTAGCACCCCGCAGCGGGGACAGACCACCTGGCACACGACGCGGCCTCGGACTACGACGGTCTTGCTTTGCAGTGTGTTCTTCTTGCACTTCGGACACTTCATTCCTTACCCTCCCTTCCGATGGCTTCCACGATCTCAGGCACGAAGTCCTGCCCGCACTCCTCGACTACGTGCATCAGGTCGGCATCGGTGTGTACCTCGTACTTCTGGCCCATCAGGGACTTGAATCGCTCTAGGGCATCGCGAGAGATGAGGATACCCGTCTTATACAGGTCATTGTCGTAGTCCACCGCTTCCTTGGCGTTGGCAATGATAATGTACGCCTTCAGGAGTTGCACCAGGTCTTTCCTCACCCATATCTCCAGGCTAGTCATGAAAAGGTTGGAACTTCGGCAGAAGGCACGGGCGAAGTCGATTTCCTCTTCCTCGAAGCGCTCCATCACCATGTCATACAACTTCTTGAGCATCTCTTCCGACTCGTGGCCGCTGAGGATAGCATCGGTGAAGACCTCGGTGTACTTGTCCGACTTCAACTCATAGTACCCACGCCAGGGGTCGGTGCTGTGCCACTGGACAGTGAACGCGCCCTCTGTCTCGTTGCGGCAAGAGGAGATGAAGCACGGCTCGGCATCCTCGCCCCCGAAGTACACGGTAGCGCACGGCTCGTTCTCGTAGTAGCAGGTCTCGCAGAGAGGCTTGCCCTCGTAGTCCGTTCCCTCGTCACCGTAATAGATGCCATAGCCATCATCACCTGGGTCGATAGGCTCCTCACACATCTGGCAGATCATATCCTCGCGTTCCTCACCCTCTATCTCCTCACCCGCAGCCTGCTTCTCGCGCATATCTGCCAGGATATTCTCCGCCAACTTAGAAGGCCCAGCCTTGCAGTTCACCTTCGCCGCGTACTTGCAGGTGTAGAAGCGGTCACAGGTGCCGCCCAGGAAGCGGGCAGGCAAAATGCACTCGCAACCAAGCTGCTCCCGCGTCACCTCCACGGTCTCCTCTCTCACTACTCCGTTCTCATCGAAGTGTATGAATCCGATCTTAGGCATGATGTCCTCCTTCCCATATGCTGTGGTTCACCTTTGGTGACTCTCAGATGCACATAAAGAAAATGGCCACCTCCTTTCTAGCTTTGGCTATCAAGGCTGTGGCCAGGGAACGAACGGAAACAAAAAAGCCTCTTGGCAGAGGCTTGTTCTGCCTTCCTTTTCGCAGTCTTGCGACTTATCGGTTCCCTTTCGGGCTGGCTTTGGCACCTTAAAGATGGCCTAAGGTTGCCGTGCAGGTCATCGGGCCAGTCCCCTACCCGCAACTCTTGATAGGGTCAGCTCTATTCTGTTGTTAAGCTCCTACACTTATATTATACCATGCCAGTCAACAGGTCACGCCGTGTGTCTCCACGGCTGGAGACCTTGTCAATAGGTGTGTAAATGCCCAAATCCGTGGATTGATAAGGGAACCTGAAGCTATGCAGATTCACTTTTATACCAACCTTCCGGGTGGTTGAAAAGGGTAATACTTTGTAATACCATACCCTTATGGCGAAAGTAGTAGTAACGT
>VGOE01000124.1 GCA_016876035.1 Chloroflexota bacterium | reverse complement strand
AGGTTCCCTTATCAATCCACGGATTTGGGTCATAGCTGCCCCAGGGGAGCCATCGGAGAAGGAGTTGTTAGAGTCCTGGAATCGATACTACGAAGAACATTGGGATGAGTTGGTAGCAAAATACAATGGGAAGTATGTTGCGATTTTGGAAGACACTGTTTTCGATAGCGACGAGGATTTGGCGGCACTAGCTGAACGTGTCTATGCATCTTTGGGGTACCGCTCCGTCTTCATGCCATACATTGGAAAGCGAAGAGGAGTAGCCGAATTTTTGTCACCTCTTTAGAACATTTCTGTGCTCAAATGCATGATGAAGCGTCACTACCATTTGCGAGACAACGAAGAGCCTATACCGGCACTCTATGTTGAACTGACGAGACCAGGCGACAAAGAACCTTTTCTGAAGGATGTGCTTGCTCCCCTAGACACAGGTGCTCCACTCACAGCCATACCTAGCAAGTATAAGGATGCGGCCAGCCTAAAGCCACATGACTTTACCCCAGTAAGACACGGAGGCTACTACGAAGACAGATGCCCGATGTATTTGGCTAGAGTCATTGCTGAAGACTGTAAGCCACAGACTGTTGATGTAATATTCCTGCCAACATTGCAACAACCTGTGATCGGGCGAAATCTTATGAGGTACTGGCACACGATATTGGATGGCCCTGAGGGAATTCTTGAAATCACTGAGTCATAAGTCAGGTTGTCGTCTGACACTCGGACTCCACGGCAAATCTACTACACAAAACAACATCCTGGCACCTTGTTTGGCAACTGAGGGGATTATCACCCAGCCCGATTTCTAATAACGTGACCTTCGGCCATTGCTCGCTGCAAGGCAGTCAGGGAGCGGCAAAGTGGACGGTGACAGCCTGGCCCAGAGAGATTCCCCCGTCATCGCAGGGCACCAGTCACTGTGTTTACCTTCGCGGCAGGGCTTGGCTTGGGGAGGCTGCAAAACGAGGCGGCTAAATCATGGACGCCTGTATAGTTTTGTGTGTTACTGCTGTTTTCTCTTTGAGTAGAGGTGGGCTATCTCCATAGCCACGGATGCAACGTCAACCGCATCCCTTCCCACTGCCAGAAACAAAGGCTCCTTTCCCCAACCCGGTCCCTCGTAAAACAGCCGTGGCACCCTGCCATATTTCGCAACCAGCCGCTTGACCTTCCAGGGCATAGAAGCCCCATCTGGCTCACTGATGTCGGCCGGTTCGTCACTGCGGTCAAGCCAACCCAAGAGCAATCCTCGTTCCGAACAGTACTCTTGAGCCGACTCAATTACCCCTTGATCACATTTGAAGTTGATTGCAGCGTTAATTTCAGGGTCATAGGTGCGCACCTCCAGTATGCGCCGCGCCAAGTGGTCTGATGCTCCCCAGGCAGGCATACCTGAGGCGTGGGGCAAGCCTCGTACTACGGTTATCCTGCCTTCCACAGCCGCCACCTCTTGTGGTATCTTTGCATCAGGCAGGGCATAAGCCAGGTTCACTCTCACTTCAGGCACAAGCAAGGCAAACTCCGGGCAACTCTGCAACATGTTCACCGCACATACCAGATTGCCCAGTATAGCTTCAGCTTCTCGCTTCCGGTTCATCTTTTGCTCCCAGTAAGCTTATCGCCAACTCCGCCGCCTTCTTACCTGAGAGAAGCATGCCACCAAAATGGCCCCCATCCGTGGTAAGCCAAACACAGCGTTCACTGCCATGCCTGCCGCAAGAAGACCGGGATAAAACTTCCTTAGTATTGTTGACCAGCTCTTTTTCCCCCACCTCAGCCCACATCGGCTTCTCTCCCACAACCCCACCCGTGGGTGTTCTCAGCTTCAGTCCTATCTTGCGGGCAACTATCCGGCACACCTCGGCATCGTGTCCGGTAGCATCTATTACTAGCTTTGACCTGATGGTTAGAGGGTCAACATGCAGATTGGCAAGGCCAACAGCGCTCCAGTTCAACACCAATCCGGCGACTCTGTCGTCTTCCCTGATCATTACATCCTCGACAGAGATCAGGTTGAAGATACGAGCGCCAGCCTTTGTAGCCTGACTGCACAAAGTGGAAACAGTCTCTACAGAGTCGGCAATATAATAGCCTTCTTGATATTCTTGAGCCGTTATGCCGAATTCATCCAGGATTCCCTTGGCTTCAGCCTGGACTACAATACGGCTAAACATCATGCCACCACCCCACATACCACCGCCTACACTTAACTTTCTTTCATACAGGACTGTCTTTATCCCTTTCCTGGCCAGATAATACGCGGCAATCAGACCTGAGGGACCAGCCCCGACCACGGCAACATCAACATCCAGGAAGTCAAGAAGATCCTTAGTATAACTCTCTATGATTGCTTTAGAAATAGTTATCTCATCCATTCACAAAACCTCCCGAGATTTCTCATTTCTTGATTGTGCCATTCACCTCTGAGAAAACAAGACAACCGGAAAAAACCGGAACCTGGAATCAAAGCCTCTTTGTCTGTGTTTCTCACTTCCTTACATTCGAATTGCCGAGATCAGGTTCTTAGGATTGCCCGTTGCGGACTCGCCACCTTCCAGCGTCCGCAGTGATGTAATCGTATAGTTCTATCTAGTTTATACCCCAAAGAGAGCAATGGTTTCAATAATACAATGATGCAGCACATCTGTACAGTATGGGCTTGGGCCCGAAATCAGCGATTGAGGGTAATCAGGAACGCAAACGGAGGTTCCGTCCGCCTCAGAGTTTGTGAAGAAATGCGGGCCGTAGCTTCGGCCCCTCACGATTTCCAGCTTTGAAGGGGCAATAAATTCACAGTCTCTCAGGCGGACTTCACCCACCCACCGAAACTCCAGGCCCCCCCCACCCCACACCGGCGGATAGACCTGAAGGTCTATCCCTACATTTGCATCTGGATGGTGGGCTAAGCCTGGTTCTCCCAGGTCAGATCGGGGACCTGACACCCACTTAACAAAGTCTCGTTTCACATGATTGACGTTATGTCTGGCGGCTGGGGAAATTATTGCCCAGGCCGTCCCCTGATAGTATGGGCTTGGACGGCTGCGCGCTACAGGGCGGTCAGGAAGCGGCAAAGTGGGCGATGACAGCCTGTCCCAGGGAGATGCCCCCGTCATTGCAGGGCACCAGCCGGTGAGTGATGACCTGAAAGCCTTCCTTCTGAAGGGCGTCCGCGGCCAGCCTGGGAAGCAAGCGATTCTGGAACACGCCGCCACTGAGGACTACCAGGTTGGTCTTGGCTTCCGGCGCTATGAGCTGGCACATGCAGACGACTATTTGAGCCATAGTTTTGTGGAACTTGGCCGATATCAAGGGGGCAGCAGCCCCGCTCTTCACATCGGCAACTACGGCGGAGACCAGTTCAGCTAACTTGACCACCTGGCGACCGTCTTCCTCGGCAATGGAAAAGGGGTAAACCCCGGAGCCCAGGTCGAACAGGTCATCGGGCGCCAGCATCTCCAGTTCAATGGCGGCTTGAGCCTCATAGCCTATGATGCCGCGCACTCCCGCCAGGGCCGATACGGCGTCGAACAGACGCCCGGCGCTGGATGTCACAGGGGAATTGAGCTTCCGCTCTAGCTGGTGCTTCATGGTGGCCAGTTCCGCAGAATTCAGTTGCCCCAGAAGGGGCAGGCCTTCTAGAGAGAAATCTTGTCCCAGGAGGGTGTAAAGGTAGCCCAGGGCCATGCGGTAGGGTTTCTTTATGGCTGCGGCGCCTCCGGGCATGGGCACGTACTGAAGATGCCCCACCCTCTCGAATTGCTTCAAGTCGCCGACCAGGAACTCACCACCCCATAGCGTCCCGTCAGCGCCGTACCCAGTGCCATCGAAGATCACCCCGATAGCGGCCTGCTGGATACCGTTTTCGGCCAGGCAGCTAGCCAAGTGGGCGTGGTGGTGCTGCACTGGAACGAACTTCAATTGGTTCTCGTAGCGAGCTTTCAGCTCCATAGCATATTTGGTGGAAAGATACTCGGGGTGAAGATCGTAGGCCACGATCTCAGGCTCAACGCGAAACAGCTTACGGTAAAGCCCGATGGTGCGCTCGAAATGCTCCAGCGTTTCCTCGTTCTCCATGTCGCCGATGTGCTGGGACAGGAAAGCATGCTGCTCCCTGGTGA
>VGOE01000123.1 GCA_016876035.1 Chloroflexota bacterium | reverse complement strand
CGCCCACCCTGGCCTCAGGGGTAAGCCACAGGCTGATCCGACGGCTTATGCCCCCGATCTCTACGTCAGCCTCCTTACCTTCGATGGACTTGATCAGCGCCGGTATAGCAAGACACATAACTTACCTCTTTTTCACCCCCCACATCTATTATATAGTCATGAGTTTCCCGTATCAAAGAGAGCCCACAAGCAGAGACTATGGTAGGATGACTTTGGGAGACATTATGTTTAGCTTTGCGGTGGGGTCTGGCCTGGAGAGGCTACTGAACAATTTGTCGTTTTGTTTAGCGACTCGCAGGAATCGTCTTCCAAACCGATCCTAATAGCATAGGCTTTGACGTTTGCTCGCCGCCATGCGGTCAGGGAGCGGCAAAGTGGGCGATGACTGCCTGGCCCAAGGAGATGCCTCCGTCATTGCAGGGCACCAGCCGGTGGGTGATAACCTGGAAGCCCTCCTTCCGAAGGGCATCCGCCGCCAGCCTGGAAAGCAAGCGATTCTGGAACACACCGCCACTGAGGACTACCAGGCTGGTCTGGCTTTCCAGGGCTATGAGCCGGCACATGCGGACGATCATTTGAGCCATAGTTTTGTGGAACCGGGCTGATATCAAGGGGGCAGCGGCCCCGCTCTTCACCTCGGACACCACGGCGGAGATTAGTTCGGCCAACTTGACCACTTTGTGGCCCTCCTCCTCAGCAATAAAAAAGGGGTAAACCCCAAAGTCCGACCCGGGCAGGTCATCGGGTGACAGCATCTCTAGCTCAATAGCGGCTTGCGCTTCGTAGTCTATGATGCCCCGCACTCCGGCCAGAGCCGATACGGCATCGAAGAGACGTCCGGCACTGGAGGTCACGGGGGAATTGAGCTTCCGCTCTAGCTGGTGCTTTATGGTGGCCAGCTCGGCAGAATCGAGTTGACCCAGGATAGGCAGGCCTTCCAGAGAGACGTTTTGTCCCAGGAGGGTATAAAGATAGCCCAGGGCCATGCGGTAGGGTCGCTTTATAGCCGCGGCGCCTCCGGGCATGGGCACGTACTGAAGATGTCCCACCCTCTCGAATTTCTTCAAATCGCCGACCAGGAACTCGCCACCCCACAGCGTCCCGTCAGCGCCGTACCCGGTGCCATCAAAGATCACCCCGATGGCGGTCTGCCGGATATTGTTTTCCGCCAGGCAGCTAGCCAGGTGAGCATGGTGGTGCTGCACCGGAACGAACTTCAATTGGTTCTCGTGGCGGGCTTTCAGCTCCATAGCATATTTGGTGGAAAGGTACTCAGGGTGAAGATCGTAGGCTACGATTTCAGGCTCAACGCGAAACAGATTACGGTAAAGCCCGATGGTGCGCTCGAAATGCTCCAGCGTTTCCTCGTTCTCCATGTCGCCGATGTGCTGGGACAGGAAAGCATGCTGCTCCCTGGTGAGGCAGAAGGTGTTCTTCTCCTCTGCGCCACAAGCCAGCATCTGGCGCGCTTTGAAGGGGAGTAGAATGGGGTGAGGGGCATACCCCCTCGCCCTCCTGATGACCTGAGAAGTCCCTTGCTCCACAAGGCAAACGCTATCATCATACTTGGCGTAGATGTCGCGGTTGTGGAGCAGGAAATAATCAGCGATATTCCCCAGCCTTCTCAAGGCTTCATCGTTATCCTTGGCTATAGGCTCTTCGCTGAGGTTGCCACTGGTCATCACCAGAGGGAAGCCGGCCGCCTTCAGCAGGAGGTGGTGCAGGGGGGTGTAGGGCAGCATTACCCCCAGGTACTTGATCCGTGGGGCCACCTGGCGGCAAACGGAGGATTCCTTTCTCCACCTGAGGAGCACAATGGGGGATTGGGGAGACAACAGAAGCCGCTCTTCCTCCGGGGTAACGAAACAATGTCTCTTGACCTCCTCCAGTGAGGCTAGCATTACTGCCAGGGGCTTGGAAGAACGTCTTTTCCTGTCCCGCAGGACATTCACGGCTGTTGTGCTGGTGGCATCACAAGCAAGAAGGAAGCCGCCTAATCCCTTGATGGCCAGGATTTTTCCCTGCGACAGAAGACTGACGGCTTCCTGGATAACATCGCGGCACGGGATGGAGAGGCCGTGTTTGTCCACTAGCTCTAAGCTTGGGCCACACCGGGGGCAGGCGTTGGGTTGGGCATGAAAACGGCGGTCGAGGGGGTCATCATACTCCCTCTGGCAGTCAGGGCACATCTGGAAGCGACGCATGGTGGTCTTGGGGCGGTCGTAGGGGATATCCTCAATGATGGTGAAACGAGGCCCGCAGTTGGTGCAGTTGGTGAAGGGATAATGATAGCGCCTGTCGCTGAGGGAGAAAATCTCCTCCTGGCAGGGCTGACAGGTGGCGATGTCCGGCGAGACTAGCTGGTACTGACCTTCTGCCGGGTGGCTTTCTCTGATCTCGAAGGTGCTGTGGCCGTGGGGGGCGAGGGGGGCGGCGGTGACCTCTTCGATGCAGGCCATGGGGGGAGCCTCTGTTTTGAGAGCAGAGAGGAAGGCGTTCAAGGATTTCTCCTCTCCCTCGACCTCGATTTCTACGCTGCCTGAGGTGTTGCGCACCCAGCCCGCCAAGCGGTGCTGGTGAGCCAGCCGGTAAACGAAGGGCCTGAAACCAACCCCCTGAACGACACCGCGGACGCTTATATGAAGTGATTTTCTGGCTGCTGTTCTGGTCATGGCTTTATAGGCTTCACCCTCACTATCCAGGCTGTCCGAAAAGTCGCGGTAGGTTGGAGCATCGGCTCCACCCCTGCCTGGAGCAGATGCTCCAGGCTACCCATTTCCGTGAGTTCTCAGACATCCTCGGATTTTACACAGAACTCACAGATCATGGCTAATTCGGAAATTTGGCTATGACCTGTCCCATGTCGGAGGTATCATATCCGCCCAGGCTTTCCACCTCGGCTCTGAACGACAAGGGCTGTGAACGGTATCAAAAGCATACTTTATATTCCTAAGCTGCACAAAATGTACAATGTTGCTTAATACACACCCTGAACTGCCCAGAGGTCATCAAGTTGCCAATTATGGCTCCTGGCAATCAGACCTGTTGTCCAACCTAATCTCCCTTCGCATCTGTTGCACTTTGATATCCCATTTTTCTTGCTTGATCTTTTGGCGGAAATTTTCAAGAGCCTGCTTCCCGAGCTGTGAATAACCGCCAACAACAATTAGTCCTTCTACTGAGTTTTCGCTCTCATCGATCTCTATCTCAGCCGGCAAATCGGGGCTGAATGGGTCGAAAAGCCCAAGTTCCTTCTTCTGCCGATAGTTCTCTTTATAGCAAGTGACATACTCTTTGATATACTCTCTGACGTGTCGGACGTACCTGTTTAGTTGGCCGCCTACTTCCCCGTGAAGTTCAGGGTTCCTTCCCAGCTTTACTTCAATAATTAGAAAGTGGAACGGCTTGTTCTCGGAATCTCTGCTGAGCGCAAGGAGATCCATCTGTGCCTTGTCCTTATGATCTGCTACCTGGCGGTCAATAATGATGAACTTCCTTGACGGTGGATTGTCAGTGATTAACACCTGCTCAAATGTTATTTCCTCTCCATAGCCTCGTGCTCGTATATTGCTGGTCAGGACTTCGAGGTGGTTGTTTTGAAAGAAATGATAAAGCTCACCAGACTCAATTCGGAAGCACAAATAATCACTACTCTTCCTTTCATTTCGCTTGCCGTATTGCTCCAGTTTCTTGAGGATCCTATCCGGCTCATCTGGTTGGAGAAACTTCTCATGTATTTCTGCAGAGTAAGTCCCATTCTTGTTGGGTGTGACCTTTGCAAGTGAATTACCCTGATAGTAAATATTGAAGTAGTTTTCTCGAAGTTGAAAGCTATACTCTCCTCCAGACCTGTTAATGAGTCCTACCAAAGGCTTGAGGTCTTTCTTAATCTGTTTCCAACTCTTACTCTCAGGGTTTTGTCGGCCTACTTTTAGATACCGCTCGATAACTGGGTTTCGGACCATCTTTTGCCTCCCTTGTAAATCACTTCATAAGCAGTAAGTCTGACCATCGTCCAACTGGACGATATCCTCATATATGCTACCATACTTATTCGGGTAGAAAGTATGAATAGGCACGAGACAGCGAGGATTTATGGCACGGGCTAGCTTCTTGAGGTCTTCAATATAAGCATGCCCACTGGTGTGAATTTCAATCAACT
>VGOE01000122.1 GCA_016876035.1 Chloroflexota bacterium | reverse complement strand
GAGAAAACTAAAGGCAGCGGCCGCCAAGCGCAAGGAGGTGAACAGACTGAGTGAGTTGACCAAAATCGAGGTCGGGGTCTAACATTTTGGCAGGGTCGTTTTGTCCGAAAACGACTGAAGCATTACAACAAACTACAATATTTTAAGGAGGTTATGTGAGATGAAAGAACTAGAAGACTACAGCGGAGAGTTTAGTCCCGACGTGAGGCCCAAAGATTTCTCTAAGGATGCCCTCTTGCGCTTTTTGGACACAGCAGGCAGGCTATATCTGGGATTAGATGGGATCTGGTATGCCCTCATGATAAAGAAATTCGGTGACCAAGCAGCGAAAGAGTTGGTGCGGGAGGCTTGGCTCCGAGCTACGCCAATCGAGATCGCTCGGACCATGGCGGCAGCGAACATCAAGGGAGACGACGTTGCCACCCTTTTCAAGGCTTATCAGTGCGACCCCGCGATTACGGGAGTAAATGACGTCCAGTTCGAACTGAAGGATAAGAATCATGGTATATTTACCGTCAAGCACTGTGTCACGCTGGACAGTTTTGAGAGACGCGGAGACGTCGAGGCAATCAAATTTGCCTGTGGGCTGGACACGGAAATGTGGTCCGTCACGTGTACCCCTGTCAATCCTAAAATTAAGGTTACTCTACTGAAGCGGCCTCCTCGGAAAAGCAGGGACGATGTCGCCTGCCAGTGGGAATTCAGGCTTGATGGCTAGAAGAACGGGAAGACGGCGGAACATTCACTGCGGTCTTCCCTCGCTGCTTGGGAAGCCTACTGGCTGGAGACACTGAGTTGCGGCGATGTAATTTGAGAGTCCCGACCCAGCTAACCTCTTGGCGCTGGCTGGAAAGAGGAGGTTCTCCATGGCTGAAAAGGGCAGAATAGCAATCTACAAAGGTCTGGGCCAGCCGTTTGAGATCAAGGAATACCCGGTGCCCGAACCTAAACCGGGGGCAATCTTGGTCAAGATATCAATGGCCAATGTGTGTGGCTCCGACCTTCATATCTGGCGGGGCGACATGAAACTGGGCCTGTTTGGGGCATCTTTGCCGACGGTCCTGGGTCACGAGATGACAGGGCGAGTGGCCAAGCTGGGGGAAGGTATTTCCACTGATTCAGCAGGTCAGCCTCTGGCAGTGGGCGATCGAGTGGTCTACCGGTATTTCTATCCGTGCGGGCGGTGCCCGTCATGTGTCAGGGGAGTGGATGCAGCTTGCCCCAGGAACACCATGACCATAGGTGGGCCATCTGAGAAACCTCCCTATTTCGTTGGAGCTTTTGGCGATTACTTCTATCTTAGACCTGGCCACGTTGTCTTCAAAGTGCCCGACGATGTCACAGACCACATCGCAGCCTCGGCCAACTGCGCCTTGTCTCAGGTAATATATGGTTTGGAGAGAGTGGCCCTCGGTTTCGGGGAGACAATCGTAATCCAGGGAGCCGGGGGCCTGGGTATCAATGCTGTTGCGGTAGCCAAGGAGATGGGCGCGCAAAGGATCATTGTCATTGATGGCATCACTCAGCGCCTGGAGCTAGCGAGTGCCTTTGGTGCCGATGAGTTGATTGATATGAGGCACTTCAAGACTCCTCAAGAGCGGGTGCAGCGCGTGAAGGAACTCACCGGAGGTTGGGGAGCAGATGTGGTTGCCGAACTGGTGGGCTTTCCTGGAGTTATCCCCGAAGGGTTGGATATGCTCTGCAATGGAGGACGCTATCTGGAAATGGGCAATGTCAGCCCACTACACGGGACTTTTGAGATTGACCCAGCTCTCTTGGTGATGGGCTCTAAAACCATTTTCTGCGTCGCTACGTATGGGCGCGACACTTTGAAGAAAGCCTTGAACTTCCTGAGCCGCGCCAAGGACAAGTACGCCTTTGACAAGATTCTCTCCCGTTCCTATGCCTTGGAAGAAATCAACAAAGCCTTTGAGGAGCAAGATAAGGGCTTGGTCTCTAGGGCTACCATTGTTCTATAGAGTCTTGGGGTGCGGAAGAACGACAGCATACCAGCAGTTTTCGAAGTCAGAAGCTTTACAGTGGCTTGCTACAGAGCAAGCCCAACGGTAAACCCGTCAGCGACAGCCTCCGCTATACCCCGCGGCTCGATACAGTCCCCGATGCGGTAGACGGGTAAAGTACCCCGCAGGTCCTCCAGAAGCACCCTGTTTGACTTGTCACCTGAGGCAAGCACCACGTTGTCGGCAGTGACGGTCTTCTCTTCACCCTCCTTAGTGGTAATGACCAAGCCGTCTTCCGTTAGTTCCCGACATTGTATCCCCGTCAGAATCGTGACGCCCTTGTCGGCCAGCCTGGCCAGCAGCAGGTTCCTGAGGGCCAAGGGCATCCGGCCTGCCACCTCGTCCAGCATTTCCAGAATCTTTACCTCCTTACCCTGTTGCGCCAGGTACTCTGCTGTTTCACACCCCACCAGCCCACCACCGATAATGGCTATCGTGTCCCCCACTTTGGCGCCGTTCAACACCTCCTTAGCACTTACGACGTTAGCCCTATCGATTCCTGAAATACGAGGCACAGCAGTGGTTACCCCTGTGGCTAAGACTACTGCGTCTGGCTTGGCCTCCGCTATCAGTCCACGTGTAGCCTCAACGCCTAGTTTGATGTTGACGCCTCTCTTAGCCATCTGGGTCGTCAGATAGTCGATGAAATCCACGAGGTTGTCTTTATGCGGCGGGACTATGGCCTGAAGCAACTGCCCGCCTAGCTTTGCTTGCTTCTCGTAGAGCACTACCTGGTGACCCCTTAACGCAGCCACTCTGGCTGCTTCCATGCCTGCAGGGCCACCACCTATCACAAACACTCTCTTGCTTCTCTCGGCCGGCTTGATCTCAGCAAATTGTCGCTCCTTGCCCGCCGCCGCATTAACGGAGCACATTATGCCCTGCCCTTTGACCGTCTGATTGTCGATGCACCGCAGGCAGCCTATACAGGGCCTAATTTCCTCCGCTCTCCCTGATGCTGCTTTACTGGGAAGCTCAGGGTCGGTGATCAGACCCTTACCTATAGCCACAAGATCTACTTTGCCCTCCTGTAGTACCTTCTCCGCCAACTCCGGAGTCATTCTGCTGGCCACGATGAGCGGGATTTTCACGGCTTCCTTGATTCGTTCCACGATGGGAAGAATCCCCCCGGGGCGTTCTGCCGTCGTCGGCCGCAGATGAGGGCTGATGCCCCATCCCATCCCGCCTGTTTCCAAGGCGTCAGCCCCTGCCTCCTCGGCCATTTGGGCAAACTGCTGTCCCTCCGCAAGGGTGATGCCCGACCCAGTCCCGAATTCTATGACGCTGATTTTACATAGCACTGGATAGTCTTCTCCGACGATACCTCTGACGGCTCGGATGATCTCCAGCAGAAACCTGGCCCGATTTCTCAAACTGCCTCCGTAATCATCCTGACGAACATTCGCCGTGGAAGACAGGAACTGAGCTATCAAATAGTAGCCAGTGCTATGGATCTCTACGCCGTCGAAGCCAGCCTTCTTAGCCCGCTGGGCTCCCTGGGCGAACTTGCGGACCAGTTCTCTGATCTCACCCACCGTCAGCTCCCTCGGCAACTCGCCTTCATAGGCTACTTGAGTGCCGTATGGCATGGGAACCGGTGAAGGAGCCACCGGTTGAATACCAGTAATCGACGACTTTGCCCCTCTTCCCGCATGCTGCAACTGCGACACTGCCTTGGACCCGTACCGGTGGATGGTCTCCGCCAGCTGGCTTAAACCGGGGATGAACTTGTCGTCATCTATGGCCAACTGGTAGGCAGTCGTCTTCCCCACAGGCGCCTCGACACATGCTGTCTCCACAATCACAAGACCGACACCACCCCTCGCTCGTTCCTTATAGTAGCAGCTGGTCTCCTCTGTGGCGTGACCGTCACGAGTGCCCATGTTCGTTCCCATCGGTGGCATCACAAGGCGGTTCTTGAGCTCCATTCGTCTAATGCGTGTTGGTTCAAACAACTTCCGGAAATGTACCGCGCTGCTCAAATATGCACATTCTCCTTTGACTGTAGCCACCAAGTGCTTCCGTCCCCGGCAAGCCGATCAATCCGGGATTTCCCATATCAACTCGTAGTGAGCTGACCCTCGTCCCTCTGCAGTCTTAATACCGAGGCTATACCCATCGCATCTGATTGTCAAGCCTATTCAGAAACCCCCAGACAACCCATGGCATTTCGGGAGTTCAGTTCCGGCATCCCAAAACACCTGTTTAGCAACCCAGGAGTAGCTCTCCTGGACGCGCCGCTCAGAAAGTGAGCCATTCGCCGCTCGGAAATTGAGCCACTCCGTGGAGTCCGGTAGTCTACTGGGAAACCAGTGGGTACCGGAGGA
>VGOE01000121.1 GCA_016876035.1 Chloroflexota bacterium | reverse complement strand
CAGGCTGGGCGGAGGGTCGTGAAGGAACGAACGGCAGAGGCAAATGGGTGGGCCGAGCCCACCCTGCCGGTTTGTCCTGTCATTGCGAGCTCGCCGCAGGCGGGCGTGGCAATCCCAGGGTGGTGGGGCAACAATGACAACAGGTGCGCTCGGAATGACTACAGAAAGGAAGGGAATGACCCAAAGAGGCAAGAGGCCGAAGCGGAAGGAGAGAAATTTGTGAGGTTGGCACGGTCTCTTGTGACACGCTTGTGATCTTATCCCGCTAAACTGTCAACATGGTTGAGGTTTCATATGAGCCATAAGGCTCGTGGGGTTGAGCCGATTTAAGTGGTGGAGTGAGCCTTTTTAGCCTTACGGAAGGGGCAAGAGAACGATACGATGGAACTTCTGAACTGGGGCTGGATTAAGCCCGGAATAAGTCCAAAGTAGGAAGGGGGTGGAGAAAAGCGATACATTACACTGTAGGGTTTCTGAGCCTGGGCTGCGTTAAGCCCAAGAGAGGTCGAAAAATAACGCAAAATAGTAAGGAGGTGAAACACAAATGAAGATCAGGAGGTTTATCAGAAAGAGGCTGGGAGGGTTCCACCGCGGGCAGAGAGGTGTCACCCTGATTGAGCTGCTGATCGTGGTGGTCATCCTGGGCATCATCGCCGGTATCGTTATCCCCAGCGTCGGCGCCTTCAAGACGTCCGGGACCTTGAGCGCGGCGAACAGTGAAGTTGCCAACGTGAAGACGGCGGCCACGGCCTATCTGGCAGAAAATGACGAGTGGCCGGCCACCTCGGCTGACGTAATCCCCTATCTGGACAAAGGCCCTAAGGGAGAATACACCTTCAATACCACCACCGGCAACATAAGTGACGCCGCTCCAGGCGGTTGGGGTGATAGCATCGCATGGGATGCAGCTAACCAGAAGTGGATAAAGGCGTCGTAATAAATAAGAGCCACCGGAACCATAGGGATAGTCGTAGGGTGGGTGCAGTCCTTCCTCTCTGTGGGGCGGACGGAACCCACCACCTCTCTTAGCCCAGAAAAGAAGCGGGGACGGGGACTGAGCGGCCTCTAACAAGAAGGGGGGGCGGAAACATGGATATCTTTGCATTGCTGCTGAAGGCGAAGGCAGTCGGAGCCTCCGACTTACACCTGGTGGTGTCCAGCCCGCCGCTGTTCCGGGTGAGGGGTGGGCTGGAGCCTGCGGATGGTAGTCGGCCGCTGAGCCCCGAGGAGATAAACGAGGCTTTTGCCCAGATAACCACTCCTCAGGAAAGGGAGCACTTCGCCACCCACCTGGAGCTGGACTTCGCCTATAGCTTGCCGGGTGTGGGGCGCCTGCGTGGCAATGCGGCCAAGCAGCGTGGGGCCATCAGCCTGGCCATCCGCCTGTTGCCGCAGCAAATCCCGACCATAGACGAGATGGAGTTACCCCAGATATATAAGGATCTCGCCCTGAGGCCCAGGGGGTTGCTAGTAGTCACGGGGCCTACCGGCAGCGGCAAGAGCACCACTCAGGCAGCCATGATCCAGCACTTGAACCTGACAGAGAGCCGCCACGTGGTCACCATCGAGGACCCCATTGAGTATATCTACGAGAGCATTAAGTGTGCCGTAACCCAGCGCCAGTTGGGTAGCGATACCCACTCCTTTTCGTCTGCCTTAAAGCACGTCTTAAGACAGGACCCCAACATGATCCTGGTGGGCGAGATGAGGGATCTGGAGACGGCATCGGCGGTGCTGACGCTGGCGGAGACGGGGCACATGGTGATGTCCACCGGCCATGCCCCCAGCGCGCCCCAGGCCATAGAGAGGGTAATAGACATGTTCCCGCTGCATGAGCGTCCCCTGGCTCAGGCGCGCCTGGCTTCGCTCTTGATCGCCGTGCTCTGCCAGGTGCTGGTGCCCCGGGCTGATGGCTCAGGGAGGATAGCCGCGGCAGAGATCATGCTGGCTAATCCGCCCGTTAAGAACCTCATCCGGGAAGGCAAGATATACCTGCTATACAACGTCATCCGCACGCACCGGGAAATAGGCATGATCACCATGGATGAAGCCCTAGTCAATCTCTATCTGAGGCAGGCCATCAGTGGTGAGAGCCTGATGAGTTTCTGCAACGACCGCCAGGAAGTAGAGAAGCTCATCGGCAGGATGGACATAAAGAAGGACGGGCAGCCCAAACATAGAAACGGGGTCTTTCAAGGCGCTATGGATCCTCTGATGATGGGCGAGTCCCCATCGGAAAAGGACACTTTTGTTGCCCCCTTTCGGGTAGGGACGGCCAGCCAGCGGCGCTAGTCCCACCTGGGCGTAAAATAGCCCTGTCATTCTGAGCGAAGCGAAGAATCTCGATCCTTCCGCGGAACTGTGCAACCCGCCGAGAGTCCGGTACAGCCCCCCCAAACCGGGCGGACAGACCTCAATGAGAGATCCCTACCTGAGGAGAAGGCTGAAATCCCACCCCGTGACCACCGTGCCTTGCATTCTGGCCGTAATAGACGAGACAGTAACCTCGGAAAACCTGGTCCCCAGGGCAATGACATAGGTGAAGACGTCATTCTCGTCCGCTGCTATGCCAGTTACGGTTACCGATGCACCCTGGTGATTGACCGCAGTCAGGTTTATGCTCCAGGGCAGCAGGGCCACAATCTCATTCAATTCGGAATCGAATCGCTCGCGAGCCGCTTCCAGAGAGGTGAGGGTGTTATTCAGAATGGTCGTTGTGGCTTCCGCTGGGGCAATACTGTCTTCCACCTGCTTAAGGCTTTGGTTTAAGGTTGCCACCTTTGCCTGCTGCGCGGCAACGCGGCTCTGGGCCGATGCTAGCTCGGAGCGCAACCGCGAGTTATCGCTGGCTTTCTGGTGAGCCATCACTCCGATATACACCAGTAGGAAAGCGAGGATGACGACCCCCACCGGTATAAGGACGTTGGCCAAGCGGATGGGTTCTGGCCGGTAAACCTCAGGCAGGGCATTGAAATTCACCAGAGACGAGGAGTCAGCGTTCTTCTTCCCTGCGGAGAAGACCTTCAGGGCCAGCCCGATATTGACCATGAACTCGTTGGCATCAAAGCCCGCCCTGGGTTCCAGGGGCGACGGCAACATGGACACCGGGCAGTTAAGTTTCCACCCTAGCGCTGGCCAGCTTTGGGGTGCCTGCACCAGGTCACCGGCAACAAACATAGGCACCGTGGAATCTAAAGGCTTTTCCTTGTGGCTGGAGTTGTAGAAGGTGATAGTGCGATCCACCTCTTCGATGATAGCCGGTAGCCTTTCGTCTAGCGGCACCACCTCACCGGGCAAAGACAGGCGGCGGATCAACTGAGGCAGCCTGTCCTCCATAACCATAACCTCCAGGTGGTCTGACCTGGCATGGACAATGACGGCCCTGGGCTGATCCAGGGTGCGGCAGAGGGCTAAGGGGGCCAGGTCCATCACATACGGCTGGACCCGGGCACGATGTAAGGTTCTGACCAGGGCATCAGTCACATTTCGGGGGAAAGCGGCCAAAAAGAGACGTGTTTCTCCTGGGGGGGCGGGAAGGACTTGGTAGGTAAGGTAGACCTCCTCCAAAGGCGCCGGTATCACCCTTCTGGCCTCGTTTTTGGCTGCTTCAGGGAGAATGGCTTTGGGTAATTGGGGCAGGGAGATGAGGCGGTAAATGGAGTTAAGCCCGCTTACACCAGCAATTACCCTGGCCGTCTTCACCTTGGCCAGTTCAAATAGCCTGGTAATGGCATCAGCCACTCTGGCTTCGTCCTGGACAAAACCCTGGCTGACCAGGCCTGGCTCCAGGCGCAGGCTGGTCCATTTCTTTATCCGCCTTCCCTCGGTGACCAGGAGGTCAATAGCCTCGTCTCTGACATATAAGGTAGTAACTCTCTTGGCCATAATCACTCCCCGAAGGTATTTAATGTCATTCTGAGGAGTCCGCCTGAGGCGGACCTTTGGGAAGGACGACGCAGAATCTCATAATGCCTACCTGTCATTCCCGCGGAAGCGGGAATCCCGGTGGGGTGGAAGGAGGGGAATGTAGGGGCAGAGCGCGCCTCTGCCCGTCCGGGAGTCCGCCCTCTCCTCATGTCCAGGCTCCTCCCCTTACCATCACTTCGAAAATACCGGTAGCAGGGGCAACCCTCCAGACTGTCATTCCCGCGCACGCGGGAATCCAGAGTCGTGTGGCCACCCCACCGCCGCAGGCGGGCAGGTTGGGAAATCTCCCCCATCCGTATACCATTACTTCGAAAATAAAAGGTCAGGCGACCTGAAGGCTTACTTTATAACCAAGGGCTTCAATGCGCCGGACAGAGCGATGAATTAGACGTTCCTTGTCTCGTTCATCAAAATAGAGTGCGCCCAT
>VGOE01000120.1 GCA_016876035.1 Chloroflexota bacterium | reverse complement strand
CGACTCACTTAACGCAGCCACTCTTCAGGCAGAACACGGGTTAGCCAACCTAGCATCCAACAGGGGAGCTCTGAAAAGCCTAACAAACTGGCCATGGATTAGTGCCATGTTGAACGCTACATAGAATAAGAAGCCAGGTGACACCGACTGGAGAGCGATTCACATCTCAGAGCTGACGCTGAAAGGGGTGTGCTGGGTGGGGGTGGATGGAGACAGCCTGCCCGATTCGGCCGAGCTGGTCCTGGGCACCGACCCGGAAAACATGGATACCGATGGCGATATGCTGGACGACTGGTACGAGGTCAAGAACGGCCTGGACCCCCTGGAACCAGATTCGAATGGCGATGGCCTGAATGACTACTACGAGGTTACCGGCGTGCCTCTGGATGTTGACGGCGATGGAATACCCAACGCCTGGGATGACGACAACGATAATGACGGTGTCCCCGATTGGCTGGACCTCTCGCCTTTCTCCAAGTCCACGGTCAACGAAAGCTTCCACTTCGACATCAAGACCAGCGGGAATCCCACCTACATAGACTTCCAGTTGCGGCCCAAGGACCCGGAGCACCTCAAGTTGCTGTGGCAGACCTGGGACTGGCCCTATGACGACAAGGGGACGATGCAGGACCTGGATAACTCTACAGATGACTTGAACCTTGTCCCCATGCTTGAGTTGACCATGAACCAGGCACCAGAGAAGTCAGAGGTAAAGGACTACGGCATCGTCATAGCCGACAAAACAATCAAGCTGCGCAGTTCCTATCCCTGGAGCTCTATCATGTTACAGGGAGGCCTTGGTGATAGTAAAGCTGATGGTGACACAATTATAGCCGATATCGACGGCAATGGGAAGCTAGACCTGCTCTTGATGGGCATTCATCCGCTTACGGGTATTCTTGATCCCTTTGGAAGTAGCTGCTTCTTGTACAAGATAGGCTGGGACATGAACACTAGTGGCAGCCCTTCTCGCTGGAGCTCTATTATCCAGGTTACCGGTTTCGGTAACTTATACGAAGGTGGCGGAGCGGCCATTGCCGATATTAACGGTAACGGGAAGCTGGACCTGCTGCTGATGGGCATTGACGCTCCTGATGGGCCTAACAAGTTCCGTTACAAGATAGGTTGGGACCTCAAGAGTGATGGTACTGCCACCAGTTGGAGTTCCCCTATCCACGTTTCTGGTGTTGGCGATCGGAATGCCGGCGGCGGCGCCGCCATAGCTGATATAGATGGGAACGGGAAACTGGACTTGCTGTTAATGGGCATTGACGACGCTGACGGGCCAAACCAGTTCCGCTACCGCATAGGCTGGGACCTCACTGCCAGTGGCATCTCCTCCAATTGGAGCAATGTCATATATGGGCCCGAGACTGCCCATTTCACTGCCGGTGGTGGTGCCAGAATCGCCGATATAGACGGGAATGGGGTGCCTGATCTGCTGCTCATGGCCATCGACGATTCATTTGGAAACCATAAATGCCTATGCCAGGTCGGCTGGAGTCTGGACAGGAGCGGCAAAATCTCGAAGTGGAGCTCCGTACTGGAGTCTCCTGCCATCGGCAGTGAGAGGTGGAGCAGAATAGGCCAGGACTTGAATGAAGGCGCCGGGGGAAAGTACATCTACCTCTGTGTCAAGGAATCTCTATCCGGCCAGATTAAGGTGATTAGCGGCGACTCTTCGACTATTTCCCCAGGTAGTGGTTGGTGGAAAATAAATCAGGACTTGAATGACGGCGCCGGGGGAAAGTACATTTACCTCTGTGTCAAGGATTCCCTTCGGGACCAGATCACGGTGATCAGCGGTAACTCTTCGACTATTTCCCCAGGTAGTGGCTGGTGGAAAATAAATCAGGACTTGAACCAGGGTGCCGGAGGCAAGTACATTTACCTCTGTGTCAAGGATCCCCTTCGGGACCAGATCACGGTGATTAGCGGTGACACAGAAACTATTTACCCCCCCACCCGGGGCATTTGCGGTGGAGGAGTGGCCATCGCCGATATAAATAGTAACGGTAAGATGGACTTGCTGTTGATGGCAATAGATGATCCGGAAGGAAGCAACTTGTTCCGGTATATGACAGGCTGGGACCTCGAGGTTGAGAGCAAGGTGTATGTTCCTCTGCTACCTGTCGTGGACAACGGAAATACGGTAGCCTTCAGCGGCCGCCTGTTCTATCCGGCTTCGGGCCATGCTGCAGAAATCCTGGCCGAGGCTCGCCTGATCTGGATGGTAAACGGCAAGTCCGATAGCTCCAATATTCAGGTCATTAGCGGCGACTCATCAGACATCTCTCCTGGTCATGGCTGGGGCAGAATAAATCAGGACTTGAACCAGGGTGCCGGAGGCAAATACATCTACCTCTGCGTCAAAGAGCCTCTATTAGGCAAGGTCAAGGTGATCAGCGGCGACTCGCCGGATGTGCCTGCCGGCCAGGGCTGGACCAAGATACCCCAGGACTTGAATGCCGGTGCCGGAGGTAAATACATCTACCTCTGCGTCACTGAATCTCTGGTAGGCAAGGTCAAGGTGATCAGCGGCGACTCGTCTGGTATCTCCCCTGGGGACGGTTGGACGAAGATACCCCAGAACTTAAATGAAGGTGCCGGAGGCAAATACATCTACCTCTGCGTGCGGTATTCTGAAGAGTCTGAGGGCTTGCTGTATTCCACAGAAACCAAGACCCTGGCCAAATACAGGGAAGACTTCATGCTCACCGGCTTCGCCGTGGAGGAGAACTTCGGCTGCGAGGCGGGCTTGTTCTACAGCGATGATGCCAACCAGACTATCAGGGCGTACATTACACAGCGCTATGAGTTCTTGAACAGCAGCAACACCGTATCGCAGGCCGATGCCAAACTGCCGCAGTACAACATCACGGTGAACTCCACGGTGAGACTGTTCTCTCACAGTGATGCCATGTTGAGGGAGCTAACTGGCGACATGATAACCGATGCCCTTGACAGCCTGCCAAATGGAAAGAGTCTCCCCATCGCTATTGCCACAGCCAGAACCTCCAGTACTGAAAGCATGGACGGACTGGTGTCTGATTCATATATTCTGGGCGATAGCTATCATATTGACATGACCACTGTATTTCAAACCACCTGGAAGTTCATCAAGCTGCCGTGGTACGACACTACCACCCGCGAGCAGCTTACAGACGCAGAGTTATTGTCTGAGGTGGCTTCCTGGGATTGGCGCACTGAGGAGAAGGCCAATGTTCTATTGGTTCTTCTCGCCTGGAGCTGGGGCGAGACCAATATGTCCCGAATGGGCGATTATGATGTGCCGCCGCAGGTCCCTCCGGAAGTGTCCTATCCGTGCCTGCAAGAAATAGCCGGGACGTATGAGATGCTGGAGCATCTGAGGCATAATATGGCCTTCCCGCTGGTAGACGCCACGATGATTCTGATAATTGGCACACCGGCCACAATTACGTGGGCGTACTGGAGCCGGGTAACCATACCGAAGTTCATCTATAATCTTGGTGTTGGAAAGATACTCCCTCAGGACATTGCTGTGGAAGTGGGTAAGTTGAGGAGTATGATGTGGAGGGCAACAAATCATGCCAATCCCCTGAACCAACTCTTCCGAGGTCCGTTCTGCAAAGAAGATGCTCTTATGGATCATGTTCGCATGACCAGGACCCAGTTCGGGGAATGGTTCAGAATCAGTCAGGGGAGATGGCACCAGGTGCTGAGAGTAGCGGGAAGGGTGATGATCGCCGTGGCGGTCCTGGCTATTATTGCCGAATTCCTCTATATCGCCGGGAAGGAGGGGTGGACCGGCTTCGGCTTCGCGCTGGCCGGCCTGTACGCCGCCATGGAGATCATCTATCTGGCTATTATCATAGGCGTGTCTTGTATCCCGGTAGTGGGCTGGGCGATCGCTCTGCTGATTCTTCTGGCTGATCTGATAGCCAGTTGCTTTGGCTACGGATCAGCCTGGGTGATGGAGAAGGTCGTTGATGCCTTCACTGACTATGACCTGAGGAGCGAAGTCAACCTGGATAGCAAAGGCACCTGGGCGGGGATTGAGGACTATGGCAACAATGGCTTGACAGTGGGAGACCGCATCAAGCTGAGTACCCGCCTGGTGGAGGAAGTCTGGAAGACCGGCAGGGGCAACCGCCAGGATGTCGATGAAAGCTATATCACACCGTACTACACCTACCGTGTTTCCGATGCTGCCCAGGCCGTCTCGTTTGGTTCGGTGGTTTCTTCTGCCGACTACGGTTCCTCCAGGTGGGTCGAGCATGAAATCGGAGTGTGGCTCGAACCGGCCACAGCCATGGTCAATTACCCCTTGACAGTTTGGCTCAACACTCACTTCAAAGTTTACTATGACAAATCCGTCCTGGGCACGTCATCCCGGCATAGCTACACCGATGAAGACGCCAGTACAAAAG
>VGOE01000119.1 GCA_016876035.1 Chloroflexota bacterium | reverse complement strand
ATGGGCGCACTCTATTTTGATGAACGAGACAAGGAACGTCTAATTCATCGCTCTGTCCGGCGCATTGAAGCCCTTGGTTATAAAGTAAGCCTTCAGGTCGCCTGACCTTTTATTTTCGAAGTAATGGCACGGGTGGCTCTATTGTGAAGTCTTTTCAGAGACACTACACTAGCTACGCCCTTTTCGTGGGTTTGGGCACCGGAAACCATTCGGTCATCCAGCCGAACTCCCTCAGCACCACGCCCTTGAGTCGCTCAACCTGGTCCCAGCGGCGAATCTGAACATTGATCGGGCCGTACTGTCGGTGATACCCCACCGGATTCTCCTCAGAGACATCGGTGTCCGAGGTTTTGGTGACATACTCCCACCCCACGATTATGCCGGGATCGGTCTGTGTGGTGAGCTCAATGTTGCCCTCGGTAGCGTGAAGCGTTTCTATGGGCGGATAAGGCATATTACCGTGTTCCTCGTCGAGCACGAACGTCTCCTGGTGTAAGTTAAGGTTGTGCGTACTCAGGATCGGGTGCGGGCCCTTGAACAGCACCAGTGGTGAAAAGTGGCGGTAGCCGGGCCCTGGTGAGGTATTGTCTATCCAGAGGGCGGTGTAGTCGCCAGCGAAGAAGTGGCCATAGGACCAGTGGGGCATAATGCCCTGGAAGGTGATGTTGCCGAGCTGGCGTTCGACGTAGCTCAATCCCTTGATATTGGCCGTCTTGCCAAAGCAGGTGAACGTGCCTTCCATGTCGGCTCGACTCAGCAGCGGCCACCACCCCACGGCGAGGTTCTCCTTTGGTCTGTAAAAGGTGTAGCCGTGCTCAGCCTCGACAAAGCGCACACCAGGTGCTGTCCCTTTGCAGGTGACATCCATGCCAGCGCCATCCATGAGCACCTTAATACGGTATCCCGTCGGCTTGCCGTCCTTATCAGCCGTACCCTTAAGGTAGTTGTCACCGATGGATACTCCCCACGGCTCCTCCACCTTGAACTGCTCACGAGGAAAGGCCTTGATGACGCGGTGCGTCTCGCCCTGCGGGTTGGTGACCAGCAGATCCACCACCGGCCAGTCCTTCTTGTCCCAGCCCACCCGGTGCTCCAGCATCTCCATTCTCCATGCCAGGGTGAGTCCGTACCAGTAGCCTTGCTCGGTCCAGCCGTCCAGCCACAGCCAGTCCCAGTAGGTCCCTTTGTCATCCAACTCAAAGTGCCAGTCGCAGTGAAACTTCCCTATGCTCCTGAATGTGAACGGTGTTGCCATTGCTTGCTCCTTTCGTTAAGTATTCTCAATCCCATCCGTTCTATTTGGGGGTTATTCCAGTCCCCCCGAAGGCTGCGGTCCTCCAAAGGCAGCCATTATCGCATCAATGACCCTGTCGTCCACCTCTGCGGGTATGTGATTGCCGCCATCTATGTTAAAGGTCTGGCCGGTGACCCAGGCTGATGCATCGGAGGCCAGATAAACACAGGCGGTAGCTATATCCTCAGGTGTCCCCCACCGCTTAATGGCCTGAAAGTCCATCCACTGCGGTACGATGCTGAAGAAGCCCTCTGTCCTCTCATGAAGCACCGCACCTGGGGCAATGCAGTTCACCCGGATGTTGTATGCCGCCCATTCCCAGGCGAGCGATTTGGTCAGCGTAATTACCCCTGCCTTAGCCGAGGAGTAGGCGGCTTGCCTGGAAGCTCCTGTGACACCAGCCACCGAAGAGATGTTGATGATGTTGCCGCCTCCCTGCTCTTTCATCACCCTGGCTACTGCTCTGCCGCAGAGGAAGACTCCGGTCAAACAGGTACGAATGACCTCTTCCCAGTAACCTTCAGGGACATCCAGGCTTCTCATAGGAGTGCCTATGGCGGCGTTATTGACCAGAATATCTATCCGTCCGAATTCGCGCATCGTTTTGCTTACCAGGTTGTCTATGGCCTGGCTTTTGGCGACATCTGTGGGAACGACCAAAGCCCTCCTCCCCAGAGCACGGACCTTTTCTGCGGTAGCCTCAAGCGGGTCTACTGTGCGTGCCGCGCAGACGATGTGGGCGCCCGCCTCAGCCAAACCCACGGATATTCCACGGCCTATGCCTGTCCCTGCTCCCGTGACAATGGCCACCTTGTCTCTCAGAGAAAATCTATCCAGAATCATCTCGCCCCCTCACGCAACTATTGCCCTTGATATACGCTCATGGTTAATGCTATTTGCCTTCCGCTTTTGCCATTTGATGGTGTATGTTGTAAGAAAACTCCATGCCGCCATCCACTTCTAGGAGCTTGCCTGTCACCCATTCGGAGGCAGAGGAGGCCAGATAGATAGCGGCCAGTGCGATATCTTGCGGCGTGCCGGTGCGCTTCACCGGAGTCGCCTCAATGAGCAGGTCTTTCACTGTTCCGAGATAGTCGATATTCGTTGTCGTCAGGATCGAGCCCGGCAGAATAGAGTTCACCCGGATGTAAGGCGCCAGTTCCCAGGCCAGGGTCTTGGTGAGACTGTTCACTCCGGCTTTGGCAGCGCCGTACGCCCCCATCCCCAAAGCTGGCACCTGAGACTCGCGGCTGGAGATATTGACAATTGAGCCCGACTTTTGTTTCTGCATAATGGGGGCCACTGCCTTAATGCAGAGAAACACGCTGATGAGGTTGGTTCGCAGGTCGGATTCAAAGGAGCGCTGACTGGCTCCCATGACAGTCCTAAACAGGCCACCGCCGGCATTGTTGACCAGAATATCGATGTGGCCAAACTCCTGCATTGCCTGCCTTACCATGTTTTCCACTTGATCGCTATCTCGAAGGTCACAGGCCACGGCCAGGGCTTTGCGTCCGGTCTTACGCACCTGCGCGGCCGTGTCCTCTATTTCATCCACCGTCCTAGAGGTGCATACTACGTCAGCGCCAGCCTCACCGAAGGCCACTGCGATGCCCTGACCTATACCCCTGCCGGCCCCAGTGACTATGGCCACTTTGTCCTTCAGAGAAAACCTGTCCAGGATCATCCTGTCCACCTCCTATTTACTCTCAGCGGGACAAGTGAAGAACGCTCCCCTTTCCCAGGGCTGTCACATTTCACCCCATCGTTTCAATGCCCGCGCTCTTGAGGCTGATCAACTCCTTGGTAACCCCAGTCCCATCCAGGCAATGAGGTTCTTCTGAATCTCCGTAGCGCCACCGGATATCGTGTAGCCAAGATTCATCTGGCATGTGGCCTCGAACTTTCCGTAGAGTGGCGCCCACTTCGACCCCTGTTTCAGTGTCCCATATAGACCCATTATGTCCACCGCAGTGTTGGCTAACCGCAGTAAGAGTTCCATGTCGAATATCTTAGCGGCAGAAGCCTCCACGGCAGTCATGGGATTCTGGCTCTGCAACCAGGCGACGTAGTAACCCCACTGTCGCCCCGCTTGAAGCTCAATAGCCAGATCGGCCAGCCTGTAACGAGCCATGGGATACTGAGATAGAACCTGCCCGTCGTGTATGGTTTCCTTGCAATACTGGAGCAGATCGTCAAAGTCACGCTGAGCCACACCTATGGCTCCCACCCCCGACCTCTCGAAGTTTGCCCCAGCCATAGTAGCGTACCAACCCTGGTTCACCTGTCCAACGATGTTCTTCTTGGGTACTCGCAGGTTGTCAAAGAGGACCTCGTTATACACATGAGCCCGGTTCATGAAGTAGAGCGGCCGTACCTCTATTCCAGGGCGGTTCATTTCACTCAAGAACATAGTGATGCCCCGGTGTTTCTTGGCCTCAGGGTCCGTTCTGGCTAGCAGAAAGATGTGAGTGGCGCGGTGAGCACCGGTGGTCCAGATCTTCTGTCCGTTTATGACATAATCGTCGCCGTCCTCGACAGCCCGGGTTGTCAATGATGCCAGATCTGAACCAGCGTTCGGCTCACTCCACCCCTGGCACCAGTCCGTCCCAGCCTTGGCAATCTTGGGCAACCATTCTTTTTTGAGTTCCTCACTGCCGTATTCCAGAATGGCTGGTGACAGTATGGGTCCGCCCCAGATGTCAACGCCAGGTGATCGATGATAGGAGTAGGTCTCGCAAAAGATGGCTTGCTCCACATGTCCCAAAGCCCATCCCCCGTACTCGCGGGGCCAGGGCAAAGAGAGCCAGTTCTTCTCAGCCAGTTTCTTGGCCACCGAGCGGTGATAAGCCCACCCCTCGTCGCTGCCGTAGCGTGCTTCAAAGGGCTCTACCCACCATTCTGGTGCTTCCTTCTCCACCTCTATGAAGAAATCCTCGAATTCTTGCCGCAGGGCTTCTTGCCTCGGCGTGAACTTGAAATCCATCTCAGTTTCTCCGCTGGACTTTTCTAAAGTGCTATTCCGTCCATGCTCATCGGCAGGTGAGGCGGTAGTGTCAAGAGAAGTGTGTAAATTGAGGGATAGGCTTCTCCTTCCAGGTTGAGTTAAGGTGATTGGTAATGCCATAGATGATCCGATCAACACT
>VGOE01000118.1 GCA_016876035.1 Chloroflexota bacterium | reverse complement strand
CGTGCCGACCAGCCTTTCTTGGTTTCTTGGCTCAGGTTGTCTGAGTAGAACTGGGCAAATGCCCCTGACATAGCCAGAAATACCCTACCCATTGGTGTTGTGTAATCTATTTGCTCACTCACAGATAGGAAGGTTATTCCTGACTGCGATAGCTCATCAAAGCATCTGAGCGTGGTCAGCAGATTTCTGGCAAATCTATCCAGCTTGTGCACTATGAGTACGTCGAACTCCCGCCTCTTCGCTGCCTCCAGCATTTCCTTGAACTTCGGCCTCTTACTAATGTCCTCGCTCCTGGCTGATCTACCCTCATCAACGTATTCAGCCACTAATGCCCATCCCTTCTCCCGGGCGAAGTTGCGGCATGCCCTTAGCTGAGCGTCAATACTGTAGCCCTCAGCCTGCTCCTCTGTGCTCACCCTGCAATAAAGTCCTGCCTTCACCTTTCTGCCTTCCTCTTGGGGCTCCAGCCCTTGGGCCTGCCCTTTTTCCCGACGTAGGTCTTAGCGAACTGCTCAAAGCTTGCCTCGTCGATAAGCCAGCGATTAGCCACCTTGATGGCACCTAGCTTTTGGAGGCGCATGAGCCGGCTTACCGTCTTAGGATGTACTCCCAGTCTCTTTGCTGCCTCAGCAGCCGTGACTAGCTTGATCGTCGTCATTAGAACTCCTTACGTAGCATTATATCACAAAGGGCGACCAATGTCAAGGGGGCCGTGACAGGGGTCAGGACGCGCTTGATGCAGTGGGCGGAATCTGTTTCCTGGGAACGATCGCCTCTCAAGAGGTAACCCCCATTTCCTATTTCGGTGCACCGAAATGAGCATAAGGGAACACCATAAGCCAGGATCAGCGGGCTACGACGATGCTGTGTATGACATGGGCACCCTCATCTCGCGTGAAGTAGTTGTTCTCGTTACATACCCGTTTCAAAAGGGGCGTCATTCTCGTAAAGCCCGAAGCCGAACTCGTATGAAAGCCGCATGAACTTGTAGCAGAGTACTGAACTCGTAAAGGGGTGGAAGCGTACTTGTGACGACACCTTACGTGCAGTGTAGGGAAGTCCAAAGCAGCTGGGTAGGGTTCCTGAACCTAAATGTCACCTACTCATGAGGAAACTCATAGGAGTTGAACCTATTCGGGGAGGGTTTCCGAACGGATACCATACCTATATCACACCTACCCATGAGGAAACCAAGAGGAGTTGAACCTATTCGGGGAGGGTTTCCGAACGGATACCATACCTATATCACACCTACCCATGAGGAAACCAAGAGGAGTTGAACCTATTCGGGGAGGGTTTCCGAACGGATACCATACCTATATCACACCTACCCATGAGGAAACCAAGAGGAGTTGGCCATGGCTGGGGAGGGTTTTCGAACGGATGTCATATATCACACCTACTTGTGAGGAATGTCACTGCAGGTCGAAGCAGTTGGTGAGCTGGACGTGTCAATAGATAGAACTCCGAATAAGGTTTTCAAGGTAGAGTTCGCCTTTGCTTAGAGGTCAACTCTGTCTGCCTTGCACAAAAAGATGGAAGGTGTGATCAGGTTCCCGGTTTGGAAGGCCACCAATCCGTTTTGAACCGGATTACTTGAGCTTCTACGGCTTCGCAGTTCCAGCTCTTAGTGACACCACAATATTTGCAGTGACCAGAAACGACTCCATTCACGGGATCACCTAGGATATAGTGATGCGGAGGACATTTATTTTTTTGTTGTTTCCGAGAAGAGGTAAAACTCATGACGGCCTCCTATGAAGCGGTCCGAAACCACCCAATCTAGCCAAATGAGCATTGGTGAGATGGTGCGATGATAGAGCCAAGCTGCGTCAGCTGCTAAATCACTTCGATTTCCTTCAACCTGCGAATGTCGTCCCAGGCATAGCCAAGGATTTCTGCCAGTACCTCTTCTGTGTGCTGGCCGAACTCAGGGGCTGGAAGCCTTAGAGCTCCAGGGGTTTTGCTCAGGTCAAAGGGTATCGGTGCATAGCGGGTCTTGCCGTAAGCGGGGTGATCGAACTCAGGAAGGTAGTTATTAGCTATTACCTGCGGATCTACGAGCAGATCATCAAAGGTGGCAATCCTCTCACAAATGCAATCGTTCTCTCGCAAGCTCTTCATCCATTCTTCACGGGTCTTTGTAGCGAAGATCTTGTCCAGAATGCCAACAAATTCCTCACTGTTTTCTTGTCTCTTCCACATATTTTCGAACCTGGGATCGTCCTGCAGTTCCTCGATGCCCAAGGCTTTACACACGTTTGGCCAAAACCTGTCTGCTTGACCGTGGAAGAGGAAGATCCATTTGCCATCGGCGCACTTATACATATTGAGCAGCGGATTTGTTGGCTTATTCCTGGGTTGTGGAAGCAACGCTTGACCGCTGATAAACTTGAACCCCAGGCTAACCCACTGCTGAAAAAGCATACTCGACAAGATGGAGGCTTCGACCTTCTGCCCAATGCCCTGCCGTTCTCGAGTCAGAAGCGCTACCACCACCCCGAAGGCCGTCATTATTCCTGCCGCCGCATCAGCGATGCCTCCTACGATATAGTGGGGCTCATCAGGGTCACAGGCAAACATAATCCCGGATCTTGCCTGTCCCAGTCCATCGAACGAGCGGATGTTAGCATCCGGCCCCTCCAAGCCGTAGCCAGAGATGATACCGTATACCAGTTTTGGGTTGTGTCTGGTAAGGGTCTCGTAATCCAACCCGTACCTAGCTGTGGCTGACTCACGAAAGTTGGTGATAAACGCATCTGATTTCTCAACCAACTGGTAAACAATCTCCCTGGCCTCTCCTTTGTGGAGGTCCAGAGCAATTCCTCTTTTATTGCGGTTGTTAGACTCAAAATATGACTGCCGTACCGACTCCTGTACCTGTCCTCTTAGCTGTTCCACGCCTCGCGATGGGTCGCCAGTGACACGATCCTCTATCTTGATTACGTCAGCACCGAGGTCCCCAAGCAGCATAGCAGCGCCCGGCCCGGCTTGCCACTGAGTCCAATCCAAGACACGATAGCCTTGTAATGGCATGTTCATTTTGCCCTCCTCAGATCGTTTGATTCCCACCTGTTAAGCGATCGGTGTGCTGCGCCTCACAGGATAAACACTGAACCGCGGTCTCAGGTCTATCCAGTGGCGTCCACCTCGCTTGCCTGGTCTAGGTCATACCTTCTGCTCATAGCCGACCAGTGATTGCTTCAATCATTCTTTGTATGTCAGCTTCTTTTTACTGGCGCTATTGTCGGAGTCTCACTTCTGCAGGCTGCAATGCATGGAACCGTTAGTTACTTTGGTCTTGGCGGTGCCGGATTGAGATAACCACTCAGTAAGGTAGGCATGTACTTTTCTACCTCATCACACGTCCACTTACCTTGCTTTTCCCAGTCCCTAGCGAATATGATGGTTTCCCTAGCTGGTGCCCAGTAGGAGAGTCTAGATGCTGAGGTGCCAAATATACAGCCATTTATGTGACTCGCTCCATCACTGCAAAGAAAAGCCACAATGGAACTCATATATTCCGGGGAGGCCCTCAGGTCATTGATGAACTCATCAAACAATTCTCTGGTCATGAGCCCCTCTGTCACTTTTGGCCACAGATATGCACGCATGTCCGCAACATCTCTTGTCCCTGCTCTCGGACAGATAGCATTGCAGGTTACGCCATACGCGCCCACATCACGCGCCGTAGAATAAGTCAGAGCTGCGATCCCCCCCTTTGCAGTGCTATAAGGTAGGTCCACTGGCATGCCTACCCAAGCCTCAGAGATGCAGTTCACTATCCGTCCGTATCTCTGCCTTTTCATCAAGGGGGCAGCATGTCTGGTAAGATTGAACGTTCCCTTTAAGTGGACAGCTATCATCATATCCCATTCCTCTTCAGATACATCGAAAATCGCCTTAGGATTGAAAATCCCAGCTATATTACACAAAATATCTATGCTGCCCAAGCTATCAACGCAGTTCTTAATCATGCTCTCAGCAGTCCCAAAGTCAGCTACATCCCCGTAATGCGCTGCCACCTTCACTCCCAATTTGCGACACTGAGATATCACGTCGTCACTAGATATAATGTCTGCCACAACAACGTTAGCGCCCTCCTCTGCCAATGCCAAAGCTACTGCTCTGCCGATACCGCTGCTCGCACCGGTTACCACCGCATTTCTACCGAGCAATCTGTTAGCCATTTTGATTTCTCCTGCATAAATCAGATTCGTGCTTACTTCCACTAATCACGGCAATAATACCCACATGTACGTTACAATCGTCCTGACAGTGCCATCTAAATGCTGATCGACAAACTACACGCTGTTACCCCCCGCAACCTCGGCTGATCCTATCCCCTTGCTAGACCATTCATTGCCGGTGAAAAATGGGCAGCCAACATCCCACACTGAGAGGTGCTGTTATTCTAGCTTTGTACCCGATCTACGTACCTTTGCTGTCATACAACCTTCTCGTAGGTCACTTGTGTGTCCTATAATCGGTTGTACCCGATCTACGTACCTTTGCTGTCATACAACTCCTCTCTGATCTGCGATGGAGCAGAAGGCAAGGGATATTTTGCTGGAATTCTAAGAACCTCTGTGTGCTCATATCTCGAGGAAATTCATGTTCAGCAGTTGACACAGCCCCCTGAGTTCTCTGAGGTAGTTGCCGTAAACTACGACCTGATGATTGCCAGTGGCATGGTGGAAGAATTCTCTAGCATCCTTCACTCGCACTGTAATA
>VGOE01000117.1 GCA_016876035.1 Chloroflexota bacterium | reverse complement strand
CCGAAGAGAAGAAGGCGAGAGTACAACCATAGTCAGTTGAATGACATGACAAGAAACGCTAAACTGCTACCCAGGGTGGCTCAGAAACCGAACGGTGTTCTGGCTCACTTTCCGTCCGTTGCCTCCATATGGATGAAAGAACAGGGCAAAAACGAGTACTGATTGTTGATGACGATGAAAGAATAGTCAGATTCCTCGGCTTGAAGCTCAAGATTGCCGGATACGACGTCATCACTGCGGCCAACGGTGACGAAGGCCTAAGGTTGACTGAGTCTGCAAGCCCCGATATTATGGTGCTCGATCTCATAATGCCCATTATCGACGGCTTTGAGGTGTTGAGGAGGTTGCACTGTGTCTCGAATCTACCGGTCATTGTTCTGACTGCTAGGGCGGATGCTTGTGAGGAAGCTCTGCACCTCGGGGCCAGTGACTTCATAGCCAAACCATTCAATCCTGACGAACTTGTGAAGAGAATCAAGGCTATCTTGGGTCAAACAACATAGCGGGAACAGGCGAAACTACCTGGGCCGCCTTTGGCCGCGAGGTAGCGTGAAGAAGAAGGTTGAGCCTTGGCCTAGCTCCGATTCCACCCAGATTTGGCCGCCATGAGCTTCCACCAGCCGCTTGCATACCACCAGCCCGAGCCCTGTTCCCGGTGAGGGATTAGCAGATGGGTTGGAAAGCCTCTCGAAGGGTTGAAATAGTCTGTCCTGGTCGTGAGGAGATATGCCTCTACCTTGATCGCTGACCCCAACGACGATGCAGTCTTCCTGGCAGCGGCCGAAGACTCTTATTTCGCTTCCGTCAGGGGAATACTTCACCGCATTATCCAGTAGATTATGGATTATACGTTCCACTCGTACTCGATCAGCTACAACATCTGGGAGATCGTCCGTTATGTTTAGCGAAAACCGACGTGTGCCAGACCTGCTCTTGAGCTTTGCTACCATCTGGTGGGCGACCTCCACCACGTCGACCGATTCCTTTCGGATTTGGAGACGGCCAGCCTGAGCCCTGGTCAACTCCAGCAAGTTCTCCAATATCTGTGACAGTGATTCTGCGCCATCAGCCGCGTTCTCGAGAAGGCCACGCACATCTTCGGATGACATGCCGTTACTCATGGCAGTGTAGATTGAACCCATCACTATGGTGAGTGGTGTTCGGAGCTCATGAGATATGAGTCCGAGGAATTCGTCTTTCAGCAGTTCTGCCTTCTTGCGCTCAGTGATGTCGGTGAACATCCCCAGATGGCCAATGTATCTTCCCTTCGCATCTCGTAGAGGGGATGCACTTACCCAGGACCAAAACTCGGTGCCGTCCTTGCGCTGCATCTTCAGCTCGTATTGCCCACTGATACCTCTCTTAAGATCCTCTTGCCACGCCAGTGCCCTCACTTTTTCTTCCTCGCCAATGAAGTCAAAGAAGAATTTGCCCTCCATCTCCGCCACAGTATAGCCCAGCATCTCCGCCATGTACTGGTTGACAAAGAGGGTGATCCCCTGGCTGTCGGAAGCCCAGATACCTTCGCTAGCCGTTTCGACAATCTGTCGATACCGCTCTTCGCTCTGTGCCAAGGCTGTTTTCATTCGTTTGCGCTCAACAGCATATAGCAAAGCGCGCCGCAGTGCCCCCTTCTCCATTTGTCCCTTCACCAGATAATCCTCGGCACCCTTCTGCACAGCCCGAAGGGCAAGGGCTTCATCTTCAACTGAGGTCATTACCACTATGGGCAGATGTGAAGCCTTCGTCTGTAATTTGGTCAAGGTGTCGAGTCCGTAGCTGTCAGGCAAACCCAAGTCAAGCAGTACCACGTTCACTTCTTTAGAAGCTAAAGACTGCAATCCCGCGGCCAGTGTCTCGGCGACGTCAATCTCAAAATTGCTGGCCGTTTCCCTCAACATCTCCTGGACTAATCTGACGTCTCCAGGATTATCTTCGATGAGGAGAACTCTCACCCTATTTGCCCCAGTCACTTCATTTACTTTGGTGGCAACTTGACTATTTCAAGCCAGAACTCTTCAATCGACTTCGTAATTTTGATGAACTGATTGAAATCGATGGGCTTGGTAATATAGCAATTCGCATACAGGTCGTATGCCTTGAGAATATCCTCCTCGTCTCTTGACACTGTCACTACCACTACCGGGATTCGCCTCAGGCTGGCGTCGGACTTGATCTCAGCTAGGACCTCACGGCCGCTTTTCCGCGGTAGGTTGAGGTCCAGAAGAATCAAGTCCGGCCGGGGTGAGTTTACATACTTGCCCTTACGGAGCAGGAAATCCATAGCCTCGACACCGTCTTCAACGACGAAGATGTTATTGCGTATTTTGCTTTCCTTGAGGGCTTCTAGCATGAGACGTACATCACCCGGGTTGTCTTCCACAAGCAAGATATCTATTGTCTTAGCCCACGCTCTAGCCATTTCTCACTCCTTTGAAGATATGCCCGGAAGGGTGAAACAGAAGGTCGATCCCTCACCTGATCTAGATTCTACCCATATCTGGCCACCATGCCGCTCCACTATTCGCTTGCAGATGGCCAGGCCAATCCCTGTGCCAGAATACTTCTCCCTGGGATGCAGCCTTTGAAAAAGCAGGAATATCCGGTCGAAGTACTCTGGAGCAATACCCACTCCGTTATCGCGCACAGACAATACCCATTCGCTTCCCCGAAGCCTACTGGACACGTGAATACGTGGTGCTTCTTCACTATGGAACTTGATGGCGTTATCAATCAGATTCTGGAAGAGCTGGATTAGCTGCCCAGCATCTCCCCAGACAACCGGGAGGGGATCATACGTAGTGATGGCATTTGTTTCGTTGATAGCTACCTCAATGTTGCTGAGGGCCTGTGTCAGAACGACCTCAAGGTTTACCTGTTCGAAGGTTCCTCCACGAGTCCCAACGCGCGAATAAGCTAACAAATCATTGATCAACCTATGCATCCTGAGAGCGCCGTCGTGAGCGTATCTGATGAAGTCATCGGCATCCTGGTCGAGTTTTCCCTTGTACCGATCGGCTATCAGTTGAACATAGCTGGACACCATCCGCAACGGTTCCTGCAAGTCGTGAGAGGCGACATAGGCGAATTGTTCCAGTTCAGTGTTGGATCGGGTTAACTCTGCCGTAATATTCCGGAGCGCCTCCTCGGCCTGCTTGCTCTCGGTGATATCCTGGACGGTTCCGAATCCACCCTTGACCACCCCCTGCTCGTCGACCTCCAACTCCGCCTTCTCGCGGACCCACTTTACCTCCGTGCCTACCACGATGCGGTGGTCAATATCGTAAGGCCCGCCCTTAAGCGCTGCCGTCCACGTCCGATCAACGAGATCTCTGTCGTCCGGGTGCACAATGGAGAGGAACGTCTCGTAAGTCAGGGGTGTTCCTTTTGGGATGCCAAACATGCGGTAGGTCTCGTCCGACCATAAAAGCTCGTTGCGCCGGATATCCAGCCGCCAGCTTCCCGTCCTGGCTACCGCCTGAGCGCGGTTCAAGTCTTGCTGGCCCTCTTTTAGGGTCTGCTCAGCTTTCTTGCGCTCAGTGATGTCTCTGGCTATATGAACCGACGCCCACACTTCTCCAGTCTCATTGAGAAGGGGGGACGCAGTCACCTCAAGATGAATCCCGAGATTCGGTTCAAATATCTCCCTGGTAACAGTCCTTCGGGTTTTCAGCGTCTCCTTGTGAGGGCAGCCTTCGACAGGGCAGCCCATGCCGTGCACAACAGCGTAGCAGCATCTGCCGCTCAATTCCTCTGGCCTTATCTTAACGGCATCTGCAAAAGCCCTGTTAGCCCTGATGATCTTGAAGTCCTTATCCAGAATAGAGACCATGTCAGTAATCGAATCAAAGGTTGTCTGCCATTCCTCGGCAGCCCGCTTCACCTTTTCCTCTGCCTGCTTGCGCTGGGTTATATCATTTAGTATTGCCAATATAACAGATTTTCCCGGCAACTGAATGACTTTGGTGATAACCTCAACATCACGGATCTCACCCCACTTGGAACGATGTTTGCTCTCAAAGTGGTCCTCTCCAGTTTCGAGCATTTTCTGGACATGCAGAGCCGTTTCGGCAGCGGTCTCAAGGGCCTCGATATCGTGGATGGTCAGTTGAGCGAACTCATCAGGTGAATAGCCAAGCTGCGCGGCAGCCATATCGTTGGACTCGATAATCTTCACAGTATCGGGACCTACGACTAGAATGCCGTAGGGTGATTTCTCAAAGAGGCTGCGATAACGCATCTGAGATTCTTCCAGGTCTTTGGTGCGCTCCTGAACGCGTACCTCCAACTCATCCCGCGCCTGGCGCAGCCCCGCCTGTGCCTGCTTCTGCTCGGTGATATCGATGCCTGTTTCCATGATAAGAGTGGAGCCGTCCGTATCGATGAAGGGAAAGTCATAGACATAGTAATTGCGGCCATCGGGGCCGGTCCACTCCCACTCAAGGGGAGTCATGGTTTCCAGGACTTTGTATGTTTCGCAAACCTCACAGGGCTCATTGCGCCCAAATAGGTACTCAAAACAGCGGCGGCCGTGGGACTCGCCGAAACGCTCCCGAAAGAAGCGGTTGGCAAAAGGAACGTGGTAGTCCGGGGTCAGTAGCAGGACGTAAGCTGGCAAAGTCTCCAGCACGTGATTGAACTGCTGTCGCTCGGCCTTCACGGCTTCCTCGGCTCGCTTGCGGTCGACTATCTCAGCCTGAAGCATCCTGTTGGCTTCCCTGAGCTCTTCAGTTCTCATTTTAACAAGCGTTTTTAATTCCCGTAATCCGTGGATTCTAAAATTTAGCTTCAGCTTAGTATTACACCGTAATACTCAGTCCTTACCTCGAAAGAGATTTCAATTGTTCTTTGTCCAAAGAAATCCCATATCGTTCGAGTACGAGAGA
>VGOE01000116.1 GCA_016876035.1 Chloroflexota bacterium | reverse complement strand
CTATGAGCTGTTTCCAGAACCCTGAGAGTGTTGATCGGATCATCTATGGCATTACCAATCACCTTAACTCAACCTGGAAGGAGAAGCCTATCCCTCAATTTACACACTTCTCTTGACACTACCCTCCCAACCAAGGCACTTGACGACCGGGGTAAAATAGCGTCATGATTATTCCACAAGAGGCGATCCATTGCCAGCGTTCCTTCGTCAAATGACTGGAATTGCCGGATTACGGATGATATCCATTTCTAGCACACCTACAGAACAAGTGCCCGGATGATCTGTAGGCAAGCAAAACAAGGAACGCAGTAACGGAACCTGTACCGTTCCTGAGATTTTCCATATGACCGGGGAGTGACTTGAGCCGGAATGAACTGACGCCGGTTCCAAGAAAAATGGTTGAGGGCTGTGCGACTACCGCTGGGCAAACCTTCTTGTTTCAGTACGTTAACAGATCATCAAGGAGTGAATATCCAAAAGGGAAATCTGGACTTGTATTAGCTCAGAAGAGGAGGTGTAACTATGTCTAGAAGAAGTGGTTGGTGCTACAAGTTGTTAGCCGTAATCGTGGTTCTAGCCATGTTAGTGCCAGCCTTGACAGGCTGTGCGGAGGGGCCTCGGGGCCCCCAAGGAGCACAGGGCTCCCAAGGGGAACAGGGCCTGCAAGGGCCACAGGGAGCACAGGGCGAACAGGGGCCGCAGGGCCCTCAAGGGGAGCAGGGCCCAACTGGTACCACGATGTCGGCGTACTGGACTGGGAACGAAATAGTGCAGACCCGTTTCGGAGCGGTCAAGGGATTTGAAGATGAGGCCAATACCTGGGTGTGGAAGGCCATTCCCTTTGCCAAGCCGCCGGTTGGTGACCTGCGCTGGAAGGCACCTCGGGATCCCGATCCCTGGGAAGGAGTACGTGCGGAGACTGCGTTCGGCAGCCCATGCTGGCAAAACAACCCGATGGGCGGGTTGCCCTTCGGCAGCGAAGACTGCCTCTACCTTAACATATGGCGTCCCCGATCAGACGAGACCAACTTGCCGGTATACGTCTGGATACACGGTGGTGGCAACTCTTCAGGGTCTGCCGATCGCGTTCCAGAGTATTACGGAGCAAATCTTGCCAGCAGATCAAACATGGTTTTCGTGTCAACCAACTACAGGCTTGGCCCACTGGGCTGGTTCACCCATCAGGCGCTCAGAACTGGTAACAAGAGAGATGATTCCGGCAACTATGGCACCCTGGATCTCGTCAAGGCTCTGGAATGGATACAGAAGAACATCGAGGCATTTGGCGGAAACCCCGACAACGTTATCATTACCGGAGAATCTGCAGGCGCTATGAACGTCATGTCCCTTCTGCTCTCTCCGCTGGCTAAGGGTCTCTTTCACAAGGCTATGTCGCAGAGTGGATGGGCTAATACAACCACGCGTGAGGTCGGAGAGGCCAGCGTCAACGAAGTGCTCCTGCAACTCATGGTGAACGATGGGACGGCCGCTAACAAAACAGAGGCGGCAGCCCGTCTGTCCAGTATGTCCAACACTGAAATAGGAACTTATCTGAGGTCGAAGACCGGTCCTCAGTTGCTCGCTGGCTATGGCACGAGTTCTCTTGGCTTCGGTCTGCTTGACCTACCGAACCTATTTGCAGATGGTACCGTTATAGTCGCTGACGGAGCCGACGCTTTCCAGAAGGGAACCTATCCGAACAAGGTGCCGATTATCCTGGGAACCAATAAGGATGAGATCAAGATGTTCTATTTCTGGACTTCCAGTGACTATGGTCTGGTCTATCAAACAGTGGCCCGCTACGTGAGCGACTTCTGGAAAGTCAATGGTGCCGACGCCGTGGCGAGGGGAATGAGTTCACAGCCGGACCAGCCTGATGTGTACGCCTACCAGTTCCTCTGGGGCTCGTCGCTAGGCGACACCCGTCAAAGTGTCTTGCCAGAGCCGTATGGCTCTGGCCTTGGCGCATTCCACAGCTTGGATATCCCCTTTTTCCTGGGCGGAGATACCATCAATGTATTTATGACAAGTATGGTGTTCACCGAGGAGAACCGTGCCAGCAGAGAGTTGCTCACCGATGCCATGATGGCTTATGTAGCCCAGTTCGTATGGTCGGGAAACCCCAACGAGCCGGGATCAGGACTTCCCGAGTGGACCCCGTGGTCTAACAGCGAAGGTGAATCGAAATGTATCCTGTTCGATGCCAGTTTTGATGCCCTAGACATAAGCATGTCCACGACTGAAGTCACAACCGCAGGTCTCGTGGCTGAGATTGAGGCCATCTCTGACCCAACCTTACGTAACGCCGTACAGACAGCGCTGAGCTTTTTCCGTGCGTAAGTAGCCTTGATACTGTGCGGATGTGCGATTGATAGCCTAGCCAGAGTACCGATGGCGTCCGCATCGGTGGCCTGTGAAGACAGGAAGTGCACCGCCCGCTCCAATGGGCTAAGCAGATCGTAAGGTGCCGTGCCTGTTACATCCATTGTGAAGATCTCTTCCTAAGAGCACATACAGGTGCTTAGCCGGCGGTTGAGGGTCTTAGGATGATCAGTATCTTTGTGTTCTCTTTGACCACTTGTTCCACTGGTGGCATCGCCCTTAGCACACTTACCAAAGGAGTGGGCTTCTGCACCGACACAATAACAACGCCAGTCTCGTCTTCTGAGCCGCCAACCAGTACTGGCTGGAGGTTTTCAGCCTGACGCAAGCAGTCCTCTAGCTTTCTCAGCTGGCCTAAGTCCAGCGGCGACATTATCGTCAGTGTCACATCGCCTTCGTAAAGGTCGGTATCTGCTGCAAGCCCTGCCTTCACCCCCACCTCCACCACGCCACGACGCTCCCTCTCCTTCGCCTCTGCCACCCCTTGCTTCGCTTCCCCTTCAACTGCCTTCTCAGCCTCTAATTTGGCTTTCGCCTCGGCGTCTTTGGCCCTCTTGGCCTCCTCAGCCTGCTGACGTTTACTCTCTTTGGCCTCCGCGGCTTCCTGCTTTGCCTTTTCTTTGGCAGCTAGCTTAGCTTCTAACCGGGCCTTCTCTTGGGCCTCCCTGACTTTCTTGGCCTCCTCAGCCTCCCGACTCTCCCTCTCCCCTTCTTTGACCTTCAGGGCAAGAACGAAGGCAGCAATCGCTAACCCAAAAAAGATGAACAACAGTACAGAAGGGACAAGTTTTGAAAGCCCGTCGGACAGCCTGATACAAATGGTACCACAGGTTTCAGCTACAATTGCAAGGGCAAGATACAACCAGCGCACCGAAACACCCCTTATGACCTGAGCTGTAACAGCTCACGTTGACCGAGATGTATATTACCATAATACGCCCCAATAATCGCCAAGGCAAACTTCAAGCTACTATGGACGGGTGAATCTATGGTCGGGGTGGGCGGACTCGAACCGCCGACCTCATGGTCCCAAACCATGCGCGCTCACCAACTGCGCTACACCCCGCACCGCGCCGAATATAACACAGTACTTGAGATGAAGTCAATCGCTTGTTCGTAGAAGTCACCCAAGAAAAACTAAAGCTCGCCTTCTCTTCTTCGCTGACTTCTGCTGGCCACGTATCGCTGGCGCACCATTTGCCATTGCGACCCGGTGGTCATGAAGTATCTCTTGAGTTCCCTCGGCTTGGGGTGAATAGTGAATGCATAAATCAGGTTGGGGTTCCAGTTGTCCACGGCGTAGACGCCAACACGGTTGGCCGCCAGGTATTCCTCATTTCTCCACATCCAGCGATCCTGATTGAGAAGGGGTATGTCCAGAGATTCCTGGAAAGCCGGAATCACCAGGCCGTATTCGTGGTCGACCCCCTCTTGTAGTCGCAGTTTTGCCAACTCCTTCGCCTTCTGCAGAGCATTATCGTCACACCGCGCTGCCAGATTGGCATAAAAACGCGTGCCTTCATCTTCGAAACAAAGATCGATGCCTTCTCGCACCACAGCACGATACCCTTTGTCCTGAAGAAGATGGGTGAAAGCTTCTGCCAGGTAAGCTTTGACTTCCTCATCGCTGTCAAAGCCCTCTTTAGACCGTCGCGGCAGCAGATGCGACATCGGTGGCTCCTTGATCTCCGCTGCTTCCATCCCTCTTCTGTGCTTTCCTTCTAACTTACCCTCGCAGAAGAAAAGGTCTGAGATCTCCTGACCCTGGTCATTGACAAACCGGACACTTAACAGCAGTCCTACACCACCTGGTGTATGTCTCCTTTCCAGCACATCGAGGCCCTTTACCAGGAAATGATCTGGTAGCGGGAGCTTAACCTGTACTCCCTTTTCAGCGAAGGCACTATTGATATCCGCAACTGTCACCATGGTGTTAGAAGCCTGTTTATTCCCTGCGGTTCGCCCTTGAAGCCATAGACTTCCTACGAACAGATGCACTTATCTAGCTATTTCATATTCAGGTGGATCTTCAGCGCCTTCTCCACCTGAGGAAGGTGTTGCGAGGGCAATGAACCTCTGAAGCTGACCAGGCGACGCTTATCTACAGTTCGAACCTGATTGGCCTTGATCCGGGAATCTGCGGTAAGTCCGCCAGCACCTTTGGGAACGTGAACTTCGAAAGGGTACTGCTTGCTGGCCGGCTGCCCTGTAATGGGAAGGACGGTGACGGTCTGCGAGAATTCATTGTTGATGTCGTTGGAAACAACCAGCGCTGGCCGGCGTTTACCCGTCTCGGCTCCAACAACAGGGTCAAGGTTTACCTCATAAATATCTCCGTATCGGGGGAAACTCGCCTCAGCCATAGGTTTCGGCTCATCCGTAATCCGTGGATTCTAAAATTTAGCTTCAGCTTAGTATTACACCGTAATACTCAGTCCTTACCTCGAAAGAGATTTCAATTGTTCTTTGTCCAAAGAAATCCCATATCGTTCGAGTACGAGAGA
>VGOE01000115.1 GCA_016876035.1 Chloroflexota bacterium | reverse complement strand
CAGCCACTCTTCAGGCAGAACACGGGTTAGCCAACCTAGCATCCAACAGGGGAGCTCTGAAAAGCCTAACAAACTGGCCATGGATTAGTGCCATGTTGAACGCTACATAGAATAAGCCTTTTGAGATCGTACAGATGGACCTCAAATTCATCAGAGACCATAAAGCCTTAACCCGCAGCCAGATTCTTCATCTTGACCGGTATGCTATACCCAACTACCAATGGGGTGCCCTGGACGTGAATTCCCGATTCAAGCTTATCGCTTATTCCAGAGAGAAATCCTGGACTAATGGGCTTTGTTGGTATCTCTGGGTTATCTCCTGGCTGAGGTCTCATGGGGTGAAGTCTTCCATGCGTCTTTACGGTGGATAACGGTGAGGAGTTCGGCGGTAAGTCCTGGATGAAGGTCAGGGAACTACGGAAGCTCATCTCTGGTTTTGGCTGCCGCCTAATCCAAAACCACAAAGGCCACTGTGATGAAAACGCCCACCTGGAGCGCTCTCATCGCACCGACGATGAGGAGTTCTATATCCCCAGGGCTCTACAAATCCGTAGCGAAGCCGATCTCCTAAACGAAGCTACGGGGTACATTTACTACTACAACAATGTCAGAGAACATTCCTCCCTCGACTACCAAACTCCCTTCTCTCACCTCAAAACGCAACTCCCCGACATCAATGATAAAATAAGGCTTGTCATCCCTGTAATGCTGGACAAAGCCCCGGTTGCCTTGGGCCCCTGGAGTGGATACCATGTCTTGACCCAGCACCTGCTGCCACGCTTCCAGCAACCCCACAAAATAAGAGCGCCCCTTCGGGCGCTCTTATCCTAAGCAGACTTACAGGCTGCGAGAGCCTTTGCTATACGGCCGCGGCCGCGCGCCAGCTCACTTGACAGCCTCTTCCTCAAGCACCACTCTGGCGTCAACAGCCACGGCGCCATCTTTGGAAGCAAACACCGGGTTGAGGTCAAGCTCCTTTATTTCGGAGTTCTTTTCCACGAAGTCAGACACCTTTAGCAGCATATCCTCCAGGGCAGTGACATCAGCCGACTCCTTCCCTCGATAGCCCTCCAGCACCGGATAGCCCTTTATTTCCCGGATCATCTCCCTGGCATCTCTCCGCACCAAAGGCACAATCCTGAAGGAGACGTCCTTGAGAATCTCCACCAGTATCCCACCCAGGCCAAACATAAGGACAGGGCCAAACTGCGCGTCCTTGGACATGCCGATGATTACCTCCACGCCCGGCCTGGCCATAGGCTGCACCGACACCCCCTCGATAGTCGCTTGGGGAAATTTCTCCTTGATAGAAGCCATGATCTCCCGGTAGGCCTTCTCCACCTGGGTGGCATTCTTGAGGTCCAGCTTGACCCCGCCGGCATCGCTTTTGTGAACCACATCAGACGAGGCAACCTTGAGCACCACCGGAAAGCCCATCCCTTTGCTTAAGGCAACGGCCTGCTTCATGCTAGTGGCCAGTTTGGCCTGGATAACGTTTATTCCAGCTTCCGCAAGCAACTGCTTGGATTCAACTTCCGTAAGCACTGTGCTTTTTCTTTTTCTGGCTGTCTCCAGGATAGCCTTTTTGACCATCAGCTTCTCCTCTCTTCGCTCAAATAGACTCTAGAGGGCTATTATACGAATCAAGCCACTCTAGGGCAAGTTTAGGATCAAGCCGGCCACCAGCCCACACCAGGCTGTTGCGCCTGATTCACCACAGGTGACCTTTTTCACTGGCCTAGATACCGGAGTTTGCCGCTTTCACTTTGCCGGTGGTAGACTTCAGGGATATAAGCGGGAGGGTCTACAGAATGAAGGACAACTTGGATCAAAGAAAATTTGAAGAACTGGAACCCCTATTCTATCCGCGTTCCATCGCCGTGGCTGGTGCCTCCACGAATGAGCTAAAGATGGGTTCGCTGTGGCTGAAGGGCCTTCTATCCGTCGGTTTCAAGGGCGAGCTTTACGCCGTTAACCCTGGCGGTGGCCAGGTGTTCGACTTAAAGATTTACCCCAGTCTAAAATCCATCCCTGGGCCAGTTGATCTGGTGGTCTCCTGCGTTCCCAGGACGGCCGTGCTTGACCTCCTGGACGACTGTGCTGCCAAAGGGATTAAGGCTATCCAGTTCTTCACTGCTGGGTTCCGGGAGACGGGCGACCCGCAGTGGATAGAGGTAGAAGAAGAGATGGCCAGACGGGCACGGCGGGGCGGATTCAGAATCATCGGCCCCAACTGCATCGGCATCTCTTGCCCGGAGCAGGGAATACCCTACGGGCCATCCACTATTCTGAGCAAACCAGGTTCGGTAGGCTACATCTCGCAAAGCGGCGGCCATGTGGGAAAGATGGTGGAGATCGGGCTGACCCGTGGCATTCACCTCAGCAAAGCAATCAGCATGGGCAACGGCTGTGACCTGGGAAGTGCTGATTTCCTGGAGTATCTGGCCGTTGATCCCAAGACCGACATCATTGGGCTTTACCTCGAAAGGGCCGCGAGACAGCCGACGCCTGTTTGAGGCCATCAGAGTCGCTTCAAAACAAAAACCCGTGGTGGCATGGAAGGGAGGGCGGACGGAAGCGGGTGCTAGGGCCACTGCCTCCCACACCGGGGCTTTGGCGGCTTCGGCCACCGTGTGGTCAGCCGCCCTGAGGCAGGCAGGCGCCATCGAAGTGCAGGGACTGGAAGAGCTAGCTGATACCCTTCTCCTGTTCCAGAATCTCGGGCAGCTTAAGAGAAGCAACGTGGGTATCATCTGCGGGTTAACGGACGGCGGAGGCGGCGAAGCAGTATTGGCAGCCGATGCCTGCGCTGCTATGGGAGTCACTGTCCCGCCATTAACCGAAAAGACGCACAGAGAACTGTTGAGCCTTCTTGGTCAGGTAGGCAGCGTCCTGTGCAACCCGGTAGATATCAGCCAGAGATCGGGCAACATAGAAACGCTCCGAAAGACCATGGAGCTTTTGGCCGGCGACCCAAAGGTAGACATCGTTATCGTTTATGAAAACGTCGATATACTCTCCAGATTCGTGGGAAAGCAAATGACAGATGAACTGAACGGCACGATTATCAACTTCAGCCGTAGACAGCATGTACCCCTGGTGGTAGTCTTGCCACCTGGTTCGCTGGAGACGGAGCGTCTAGAGGCAGAGGGCCGTTTTGTTGAAGCGGGCCTACCAGTCTATCCCAGTATGGACCGCGCAGCCAGGGCTATCGCTAATGTCAGCCGCTTTCGTCTTCGTACCTCAACTGCAAAGGCTGACACAGCCTAGCCTTCTAGCCAACTGCTATGGTCGCCCGTTTTCTAGGAGCTTGGGTCACCACTGGGGTAAAGGGAGTTAGGAGAGGGTCGGGTCAGATAGTGTTCCTATCTGTGCAGATATGGATTGTACTTGAGGCAAGCGATGTGCAGATAGGAGTTGAGAATGACAAGCATAGAGTATAAGCCATACGTTATCGATGCTGGCTATCTGTTTCCTCCCTCGCTGGCCGACTTTTAGAGGAACTGATGCAGCAGGCTGAGGTGATAGGTAAAGAGGAAGACAAGGTGTTTGGCCAGGATAACAATGGTTACAACCTGCCCCAGGAGCTACAGCGACGCGAGGAGAGGCTGGAAAAGATACGCCAGTTGAGGGAGGAGTTAGAGCGCGAGAAGAGACAGGAGCAGGGGCTTGAGGAAAGGGAAATGCCTCGGATTGAGGAGAAGGAGCAGAGGAGCTTTGCCGATGGCGATGCCCGGATGAGGCTGATGAAGCGGGGTGAATTTGACTACGCGTATAACGGTCAGGTGGGAATAGACGAAGGGCACGGGGTGATAGTAGCTGCTGACTTGAGCAACCAAGCTTTGGATCTGGGCCACCTTCCCGGGATGGTTCAGGAGGTACAAGAACTAAGGCAAGAATTAGGCAAAGCCGAGAGAGAGATCACCGCAATGACGGCGGACAGGGGCTATTTCAGTGTAGAGAACATACAGCAGGAAGGGCAAGGGATTGAATTGCTCATAGCTTCAGAGCGGGAGGACAAGGATGAGGCACTTGGAGGGAATAGGGTGTACTCCCTGGAGAAGTTTGAGTACATCAAAGGGAGTGATTCCTGGAGATGTCCTGGGGGGAGGCTTCTGGTTCGAGAGAGCAAGCGGGTGACAAAGGGACGGCCGCTGCTGCGACGCTATGTATGTTCGGATTGTAATGACTGCCCCTTGAAGGCATATTGTCTGAAGACTGGGGAAGAACGGCGTACCTTGCTGGTCAAAAGGAAGCAGCTCATAAGAGCTGAGATGAGAGCCAGGTTGAAGAACCCTGAGAAACGGGCCATCTATCGGAAACGGAAATGGGTAGCAGAGCAAGTGATAGGGCAGATAAAGGATCGGCTTGGCTTTAGGGGAGTCACTATGCGTGGGAAGCAATTTGCCAGTGCCCAGTGGCTCTTTGTCTGCGCTGTGCATAATGTAATGAAGGCAGTGAGGTTTGTAGCCGGCCTGAGACGGAGAGAACCGGTGGCAGCCATGAGCTCGTAGAGGGTAAGAGACCCTTGAAAACGCTCATTTAGAAGGCCGTTGGGCCAGAAGAGGCAACCCTATTTACTTGATGGTCGATTGGCAGGCCTGCAAGTCAGTGGCTCACTGGATTTCAGAATAGTGGTGACCCAAGCTCCTAGGAACGCAGATCGAGCGGCTGGTTTGCTGAATACATATTGTCTTAAATGGTGGCATACTTCACGGGCCTCCCCCGTTTTATGTCAAACTACCAGAAAAGGGGCAGGGGATAGGCCAAACCTCAGGAGTACCTCTCTCAAGCAGACCTTCACATTCCCTCACTTTTCCATAGAAGTCAGAGTAGAGCCGTCTAAGCCGTAATCAGTGGGTAATAAGACCCCTTCCAATGTGAGTCAGA